>JAKACC010000066.1 GCA_021796515.1 archaeon
GCCAGGAAGAGGGGGTTCGACGTGGAGGCGGAGGTGCAGAAGGCGATGAGCATGGACAGCGAGCTCTTCAGGATCGTGGGATACACGGTGGAGAAGGTAGGGGACGGGGAGGCGGCGATGAGCTTCGCATACGGCCCCGCGGTGGCCAGACGGGGAGGGATGGTCCACGGGGGCGTCATAATGTACACCCTGGACAACGTCTGCGGGATAGCCGTGATGACCGTCAACTCAGGGGTCGACCAGCTCACCATGGAGTTGAAGGTCAACTTCCTCGAGCCGCTCGAGAAGGGGCCGTTCACGGCGGCCGGGAGGGTGATCAGGGCGGGGAAGACCGTAGCCGTCGCAGAGGGGGAGGTGCGCGACGCTGCCGGGAAGCTGTGCGCGAAGTCCCTGGGGACCTGGTACATGGTCAGGAAGGGACGGTAGCCGGCCCGGGCGCCAAACGTTTCTATCGGAGAGGGAGGCGAGCGGGGCGTTGGCGTTCCTCCGGGTGGTAGAGGTGCTCCCCCCCAGGTTCCCCATGTCAGGGTCCGGCCGAGACAGGTTGGACCTGAAAGGGGAGGTGGAGCGATTCGTCGCCGAAGTCCGCATGGTTGGCCGTTTCGCCGACGTGGTCCTGGTGGCGAACATGAAGAACCCCCACCTCCTGAAGATGGACACCGTCCAGGCGGCGCTCGTAGCCCAGCACCGGACGGGGGTCGAGGCCGCGCCGGTCCTCGTCGTCCGGGACCAGGTCAGGGCCCAGTTCCTGTCTTCGCTGGTGGCTGCGTTTTCTTCGGGGCTGCGCTCGGTCATGATCGCCTGGGGGGACGACTTCCCCGCCTCCGGGAGGGGGACCGGTCCGGGAGGGTTTACCGACCTGGCCGAGGCGATAAGAGAAGCGTCTGTCCTCCGGGCGAGGTCGCGGTCGGGGGTCAGGCTCTTGGCGCCCGTGGACCTGAGGCGGCTGGGCGCCGGGGGCGGGAGCGCGATGGCGGCAGGGCGGCTGAAGGCAGGGGCCGACCTCTTCCTGGCGCAGCCTCCTACCACGGACCCGCACACGACGTTCGACAGGCACTCGTCGGCGATAAGGCGCGCAGGGCTGGAGGGGAAGGTCCTGCCGGGGGTCTTCCCGTTCAAGGACGCCGCCGACCTCGCCCTCTACGAGAAGATGTTCGGCTGGAAACTCTCCGAAGAGCTGCACGCAGCAGCTTCCGGCGGAGGGGAGGCGCTCTTCGCGCTGACGAGGGCCGTGGTAGAACGGGTCTCCAGGGGAGGTTTCCCCGGGGTCTACGTGAGCACCCGGGGGGTGCCGTCCATGGCCGAGAGGCTCCTCACGTGACGGGCTCTTCCAAAACCGTTATATTTCCGCTTCCGGAGCGGCACGCGTTTCATGGCAAACGATAGGGCGATCGGCGGCGGGATTTTTGCGGGCAGCGTCATCGGCATAATCGTATACGGCGTGCTCCTATACTATTGGGGGACTCTCGTGGTGGAGATCACCGCGTTCGTAGGCGTTCTGTTACTCCTTGCGATACTCGCCTGGATCGGATATACCATGGCTACGACCCCTCCTCCAGAGCCGATAACCGACATCCCCGAGATGGCTCCTGAAAAGCCGGCTGGGGACGCCGGGACTCCTGCAGACGCGAAGAAGGACTGACCGCGGCAGCCCGCTAGAGCTTACCCAGGCGACGCAGCCCCATAACCAGCCCTTCCAGGCTTGCCTCAGGACCCCCAGTGGTCGTGTCGACTGTGAGGTCGGGGGCCTCCGGGGCCTCGTAGGGGTCCTGGATCCCGGTCATGTTGTTTATCTCGCCGCGGCGGGCCTTGGCGTAGAGCCCCTTGGGGTCCCGCTGTTCGCACACAGAGAGGGGCGCCTTCACGAACACCTCCACGAACCTTCCCGCGCCTATCATCTCGCGGGCTTCCGCCCTCGAGCTCCGGTAGGGAGAGATGAGCGCGACGACGGCGACGACCCCGTTCCTGGCGAGGACCTTCGCGACGTAGGAGACCCTTCTGGCGTGCTCCTCCCTGTCCCCCTTCGACAAGCCCAGGTCGCGGGAAAGTCCCTTCCTGACCTCGTCCCCATCGAGCACCTCGACGTAGCGGCCGAACCTCTCCCCGAGCTCCGCCTCCAGGAGCTTCGCCAGGGTCGATTTGCCCGAGCCGGGGAGCCCGGTCATCCAGACGGCGAACCCTTCGGGACGGGGCTCCCTGGCTGCCGGCTCCTCCTCCTTCAACTGCACCCCTCGACCGCCTCGGGGATGACCTTCCCGTCGACCGCGGGATGGTCGGGGAAACCGAGCCCGAACGCCCTGAGCAGGGTGGGCCCCACGTCCTCTATCCTTGCCCCCTTCAATTCCAGGCCGCGCAGATCCCTGCGCGGGTTAGACATGAGGAAGACGCCGTCCTTGGAGTGCACGGAGTCGTCAGGCCCTGTGTCGTTCTCTGATAAGTAGATCGACTGGTGCCCCACGGTCCCCGCGGACCTCCAGTCGAGGTCGTCGAAGTACACCATGAGGTCGGGCTTGTCCCCGACGGCGGAGCCGTAGAGCGCGTCCGGCTCGTACACGCGGTTGGCCATCGGCCTCCCTGACCCGTCGGTGACGGCCAGGACCTTCCTGGTCAGCTCAGCCTTCTCCTTCTCCAGCTGGTCCTGGTCCACGGTCCCCGTCTTCTCGCGCCCCTTTACGTTGAAGAATATCCTCGCGTAATACCCTCCCCACCCCCATGCCCTCGTCTTCTCCCAGTCCACTTCGGCCTTCTCGAGGTCTGTGGGGGACGATGGCCGCGACTTCATGGCGAGGTACCCCTCCCTTTCGAGCCACTCGTTCACGCATAACGCCCCCTTCATCGCCTTGGACCCATGGTCAGAAAGGACGAACGTGGTCGTGCCTTCCCCAAATATGTCGAGGAGGCGCCCGACCTTCTCGTCGACGAGCCTGTAGTACTCCAGGTCTATCTCCTGGTACTTGTTGCCAGAGACGAACTTTGGGTGGGCCGGGTCGAAGAACTTCCAGAAGGCGTGGTGCAGCCTGTCGAACCCTATTTCGTGCATTATGAAGAAGTCCCACCGCTTCTTCCGGGCGAGATATTCAGCTACCCTGAAGCGCTCCTCCGTCATCTCGAAGAGCTCCCGCTTGAGCCTGTCTCTGTCTTCCGTCCGGAAGGTGACGTCGAACTGGTACCTGCCGCCGCTCACGTCCATGATCTCCTCCTTGAGGGAGGGAGGATAGGTGAACTCCCTGTCGGTACTCGGGGTAAGGAAACACGACACGAGGTTCCCCCCTTCCACCCGCTTTGGAGGGTACCCGGGGGGGACCCCCAGCACCACGGACCTCTTCCCGTGGCTCGCGAGGACGTCCCACACGGTGGGGAGGCGGACGTGGCCAGAGTTGACCACGTACCCCTCGGTGTACGACGCCCCTCTCCTGTGCCTGAACCCATAGATCCCGAGCTTGCCGGGGTTCCGGCCGGTCAGCATCACCATCCATGCCGGGACGGTTATCGGTGGGTCGCACGTCTCGAGGGTCCCGTGCAGCCCCCTCCGGTACATCCTTTCGAGGTTCGGGAGCTCCCCGAGGAGCTTGTCGAAGAGGAGCGCCGGGGGGACCGAGTCGAGCCCGATGACCGCGACCTTCGTTGGCATGGTCACTCCACGAACGGGGCGCTGTTCTCGAGGATGACCCGCGAGACCTCGGGGCGCATGAACTCCGCAGGGGGCGCCTTCCCCTCCTGGAACATCTTCCTGAGCATAGTCCCGCTGAAGCTCAGTCTGTCAGCCTGGGGGTGTGGGCAGATCCTGTCGTTGGCGATCCCGCGGCACTTCTTGCAGTAGTAGAACTCCCGCATGGGGACCGCTTCTATCCCCAGATCGGGAAACTCCTTGAATATCTCCTGCGCAGCGTAGGGGCCGTAGAAGTTCCCCACTCCTGCGTGGTCTCTCCCGATGGCGATCTTGTCGCACCCGAAGTTCTTCCTCATTATGGCGTGCATTATGGCCTCCTTGGGTCCAGCGTACTGCATCTCGTAGTGGAGGACGCTCATCATCGCCGAGCCGGCCGGGTAGTAGTGTTTGATGAGCTCCTTGTAGGTCTCGACTATCACGTCGTCCTTGAAGTCCCCAGGCTTCTTCGTCCCTAGCACCGGGTTGATGAAGAGCCCGTCGGCCCCGAGGAGGGCCATCTTCTGGACGTACTCGTGCCCGATATGGGGGGCGTTCCTGGTCTGGAACGCTATCACGTCTTCCCACTTCTTCTCGGTGAAGAGGACCCTGGTCTCTTTCGGCGAGAGGGCGACCTCGTCGAACTTCCTGCTGCGCGCCACGACCCGCTTGACTCTGCCTCCCGCGACCCGCTCGGGAAAGGCGAGCACCTTGGCCGCGCCGGGGTGCGCGGGGTCCTCGGTCCCGAAGACCTTCTGCGAGTACTCCTTCCTCGGGACGGAGTATAGCTCCTCGACTTCGATGGAGCCTACGGGCCCGCCGTCCGTGCCCACGAGCGTCAGCTCGTCCCCCGCGGCCACTTTGAGGGACTCCGGTATGTGGAGGAGGGTCGGGATGGTCCACGGCGTGTCGTCAGCGAGCCGCATCGTGTCAAGGACGCTCTGGCAGTCCGCCCTTGCCATGAACCCGGCAAGAGGGCTCAGGATCCCGTTGGCTATGTTGAAGACGGTCGACGCGGTGTCGTCGCTGACCACAAGTGACGGGGTCTCGCCGGCTTCTTTCAGCAGTTCAGCGGTGGGGGATATCGAGTCTATCTGTACCAGGCGGCCTCCGTGGGGGACGGCCACCATCAGCGCGCGCCTCCTCTCAAGGAGCCTGCGGCCCCTCCCACTGACCTTGGGCAGCTTGGAGGTCGCGGGGGCCCTCCATGGGCTTCCGCCCGGTCCCAGCGCCATCCCCTGCAGGGGACGAAACCGGGGCGCACCCTCTCATGGTGAGACGTCATAATTACACGTAATTAAGCACTTCGCACGGGCGGATCCGCGATGGGCGCCTGAGCACCTGGCCGAAGAGCCGGGGGCTGGTCTCGCTCCGAGGGGGGTGCGGGGCGCTCTGCTGGGCGTTGCGGGCCGGGAGATGCTGTCTGGTGGCCTAGGCTCGCTGGCCGTACGAAGCGTACGCGTCTTCCACTCTCTTGGCGAACGAGTCGAACGTGAACGACTTCCTCACGATCCCGTTTCCCTTGTCTCCCAGCCTCTTCCTGACCTCCGGGTCGCTCATATCGACGATGGCCCTGCCGACGCTCTCGACGTCCCCGAACCTGCAGTAGTGGATGCCCTCCCCCTCTCCGGCGACCGAACGCACCGTAGGGATGTCCGCGCAGATAGCTGGCTTCTTGAAGGCCCAAGCTTCAAGGACCACCTCTGGGACGGTTTCCCCCAAGGAAGGCAAGACCAGCACGTCGCAGCTTGCCAGGAGCCTCTTCCTCGTCTCGTCGTCTGCCACCCCGAAGTCGAAGATCCGCTTGTTGAGGTTCCGGCTCAGGATCTCATCGGAAGCTTCCGCGAGGGGGCCGCCGAATTCCTTCCCGGCGACGGGGCCCGCGACCATCAAGGTCGCGTCCGGTAGGCGCCTCCAGACGTAGGGCATTGCCGACAGGACGTGGTAGAACCCCTTCCTGTAGGCCCGACGTCCCAGCCAGAGCACCTTGTACCCGCCGCCCGTCACGGTCTGCGGGAGGGGGACCTGTCCGTATGCGCCTGCTTCGGAGAGTTCCATGTCGACGGCCGAGGCTATCACGGCGACTTTGTCGGCTTCAATCCCGAGCTTTGACGTCAGATATCCCTTCTCATATGGGGTCTCGACCAGTATCCCGTCCGCCTTCCTATAGAGCCACTCGCGTTCCGGCCTGACCACGTCGTGCGTCTCCGTATGGACGTATCCGATGGTTATGAACGGAGGCTTCCTTCCCACGGCAAGGCGCGAGAGGAGCGTCACGTAAGGTAACGACGAGCCTGGGGGCGCGGCGTTGACGACGTCGGAACCCCCGAGCAGCCCGACCAGGTCGGGGACCCTCTTCCAAAAGCTGCGGGGGGGCTTCAGGGAACCCCTCAGGCAGAGCGCGAAGTCGTTCGTTCCCATGGAGCCTTCTGCTCCGCTGGTCGGCCTTGACCCCTCGACGGCCGAGCCTGACCGGGCCAGAGGGACGGCCGGTTCTGACATGTAGACGGCCCGCGGGGTGAGCACGGTGACCTCGTGCCCGCGCGCGATGAGCGCCCGGCTGATGATCCGGGTGTACGTCCTTCCGCCGGAAGGCGTCGCGGAGTCGAACG
>JAKACC010000067.1 GCA_021796515.1 archaeon
CCCTCACGTCTATCCTAGGCCTCATCGCCTGGAGGAGCTCCTCGGCGCTCTCCACCACCATGAACTTCCCCCCGGTCTTGGACGCCACCTTCTCGAGGGTCGACCTGTTGATCTTGCTCCCGATCGCTATGACGTCTATGATCGCCTTCAGGGCCACCTCGTCGCTGACCACCCTCTCAGGCTTCGGGCCGACGTTGGACTTTTCGTCCGTTATCATGACCAGCTTCTTGATGCGCCGCAGGGGCCCGTCGTCGGCGGCGTAGAGCACCCGGAGCCCTTCCTCGATGGCGATCCCCGAAGGGGTCGCCCCCCCGACCTGTATGGCCGCCAGCTTCTGCTTCATGGCGTCCTTGGCGAGGGAGTCGATGGGGGCTATGGGTATCGCCTCCTTGGTCATCTCCTCCCCGCCCTTGAGGAACATCCCGCCCAGCCTGGTGGGCGCCTGAAACGTCATCACCCCCAGCCTGCTCCCGAAGGGGAGCTGGCCCCCGTCAAGGAGGCCGACTATGGTCTCCGTCACCAGGCCCATCTTGACGAAGCTTGTCCCCCGGGGGGACTTGTGGGTGTCTGCCATGCTGGAAGAGGCGTCGATGGCGTACAGTATGTCCCACACGGCGCCTCCAGGGATAGCTGGCATAGATATTTGCGTTCGACTGGTCCTTGGCGCTCCCCGCTGGGAGGCCAACCCCATGACGCTCCACCTGGCGGAGCAGTGCTTTACTCCTGCCTCGACGCGTATGAGCCCGCGCCGGCTGTCAGGGGCCCGGTCGCGCCGCTGACTCAGTGGATGGCTGTCAGGGCGCTAGGCTCTAGTGGCCGGCGTGCCTCTTCGACTCCACCACGAACTCGCAGAAGGGTTCCCCCATGGCTTCGCACTTCGTCTCCACGCACTTCGGCACGCCTTCCTTCCTCGCCTGCACGAAGCCTGCTATCACCCCGCGCATGAACTGGGCCTTGGGCTTCGCCGACTCTACCCCGGCGCATTCGAAGCTCCCCGACACCCTGTAGACTTCCCTGTCTTCCCCATCTTCGACCAGCGTCACCTTCCCCCACCCCACCGCCGCATAGATCCCGACCATCTCCGCGTGAAGCGCGCCATAGGCCTCCCTCCCCATGAGGCCCATCATCCGCTGGCCCCCATAGAGCCCTGCCGTCCGCCCCATCTCGTACACGATCGCTTCGCCTCCGGTCCCGAACCATGATATCAGACGGTCGAAGATCAGCCTCAGGGTCGCCGGGGATATCATCACCGCCCTCTCCCCTGGATTGTATCTGATCGGGAAGTGATAGGAGTCGACGAGCAGCCCCGACCTGCTGGTGGCAACGTCCACCCTCTCGCAATACTTTGACGACTCGATGGCGCGCCTGACCTTCTCGGTGTCCGTACCTTCCCCCTGGGGCTCGGCGAAGAAGCTCCAGACCCCGGTCGGCTCCTGGGGGGATGCTCTCGTGAACCCCCCGAGGACGTTGATGCCAGCCGAGCTGACCTTCTTCGCGACGTCGGCCAGGGCCCCTGGCTCGTTCTTCATGGTGACCACCACATGGAAGAATGTCTTCCCCGGGTCGTAGAGAATCGCGATCACGTCTTTGGGTCCCAGCCCCTCTTCTCCGGTCATCGTGACAGCCGCCCGTCCTATTCCGCCGTCTGCGTCCTGCACAGGTCAGACGTCGGTCTTATGCGATTCGTCAGACAAGACCCGCCCTGGCTTACTCGCGCCGGCTCCAGATTCGGTACTGGTCGACGAATGCGATGGTGAACAAGATGCCTGCGATGGAGTCGATCAGCGCCCCGGCGTCCACGAGGTCGCTGGCGGCAGCTCCCCCGAGGGCCGTCGACAGAGCAAAGACGAGGGTGGCGGTTGCGATGCACCCGGATCCGCCAGCAAGCAGGGTCCAGGGCCTCTGGTGCTTCCCCCCGCGGAACGTGAAGACAAGCCTCGCGGCGAAGAAGAACATCACGAGGACGACCACCAGGTCAAAGGCATCCAGCAGGCCGAGGGCTAAATCCAACCTGTTAGGGAGCACCCGAAGCCGAGAGATAACCATTATGCCTGATGAAGCAGGCACGCGGCGCCTACGTCAGCGGGGCTGGTGCCCCTTGCATGACAGGGAAGCTGGAAGATCAAGCCTGGTCCTATCTGATTTCGCGGAAAAGGAGTGGTGACCGTCCACGAGTTTGCTTATCTCCTGTTGAATTGTTAAACAGATAAATACCTTCCTTTTCGCCGCCTTTACCAGAAAAGGGCGTATTTGATGCAATTATCAGACATTTTTCACCTCGTGCCTATACTGTGCACAGTGTGCATAACGTGCACAGCAGTAAGCAGTGGCTACCAGAATGGCTGCGAACGCAGAGGTCTCTTTCGACAGCGGACCAGCGGAGCCAATCATGAAGCGCTCTCCGCAGCCGAAGGGGTTCGGGACCAATCGGAGCGAGGTAATCGACGCGGTACCGGCCGAGTTCTTCGGGGCGTGGGCAGGGACCATGGAAGCGGTCTGGGAGGTCGTCGGCGGATGGCGGACCTCGCGGAGGGAGTCATGACCAGCCCACCATGGACGGTCGACGGCGTTCTACCGTGCAGGTTCGGACCGAGAAGCGGCGGGTTGCCGGACCGGCTCGCGAAGGGGGTCCCATGATGTCTTCGAAGAAGATCAGGGCAGGCGTCTCGTTCGACGGAGAAGTGGTGGTTGCGCTGGACGTTCATGCGAAGAAGCTCGAGTCGCTTCAGGTCGACCGCAGCGAGATAGTCAACGCCATCCTGGACGACTACTTCGAAGGCAATGGGACGACGGAGTCGGTGTGGGCAGCAGTCAGCGCGAGGAGGGTTAGGAGGAGAACGCCATGACTAGGGTAACCCAAGCGAGAGGCAGTCAGAATTTTTCGAGAGGGACAAGGTTTGGCCTCGCAATTTTGTTATGTATTGTCGTGTTCCAAGTACTGGCCCTTTCTATTCCTGTCGCTTACGCCGCCACGCCCACGTTGGATTGCGCGAATCCCACATCATGCGTTGCAAATGCTGCCGCCGCAGCCAATTGTAACGGTGGAGGAAAAAAATGCGCCCTGTCCGTTACCGGCACTTTGAGCACCTCTGCCACCGACACCACGCCGATGGTAATCGCAATCGTTGGAGTGACATCGAGTAGTGTTACAATCAGTCCTCCGACGGTAGGAGGTGCCGGTATGTCAAGCCTCTGCGCCACCACTGGCTTAGCTCCAGCTATCGCAGCGTTTTACTATCAATCACCGGGAGCGCTATCCGGCGCAGCAATAAGCTGGTCGGGAAACGGTGCAACCAGCTCCGATTATGCTACCCTCGTCGCTTTCGCTATACAAGGGCAGATCACAACAGGAACTGTGAGTGATGGGTCTTGCTTTGCCTCGTCAGCCGTGACGACGAGCACGACGCCTTCGGTGACCGTGACTGGGCTGGCTGAAAGCAACGACTTCATATTCGGCTCAGCGGTATCAGTCGCCCCTCCACTCGCCACCACGACGGGGACCCAGGCTGCCAACACAGATACGCAGGTATCTGGACTTGGCGCGGCCGTCGCGTATAATTCGGGAAGTTCCGGGAGTTCAAGCACAATCTCGTTCAGCACGGGTTCAAGCGGCAATTGGGTTACGGTGGGAGCCGCCATCAAAGACTCGACAAGCACACCAATCCCCTTGTTCCCAGAAGGCATTCTTCCGATTTTGGTTATGGTAACTGTGCTTTTCATCGCCACGAAACATGGGAGACTTGGCAGCCGTTATCGCGGGTCGGGGCAATGAAATTCCGCGAAATGATTCAAGGGCGAGGAGCAAGGAAACTCCTGCCATTCATTGTGGTCGTTGTTGCGATCATAGCCGTCGGGCTAGGGCTTCTTGGGGGGATTGGGAACCACCCTACTGCGGCTTTCGCTTTCAACGTCTACTGGCCTTCCCCTTCGAGCTACGTTCCGGGAACCTTGCCTCCAACTGCATACTTGCAAATTAACTACACAGGTTCAGGGAATGGGGCCTTCGCATACACGATCACTTCCAATTCATCCGGGCGAGTCACGACTCTTGGTCAGGGTGACGCGCTTGTTTCTAGCGCGGCTCCGTTCCGAGATTGGGTCTTCGTCAATCTGCCGAGTAATGCGATTGTGGAACTGAATGTTCAAGTGTATCGAGGGAGTGCGGAGCCCCAGAACCTCATCTTCACCAAGACAATCGACGTGTAGTTTCTTACAGCACCTCTTCGTCCAACTCTGGGGCCTCCCCGACTGCCGTACGGTTATGACTCTGCGCGGCCGATTCGGGTGTACGCGGGTAAACGAGTAGTAGCAGCAAATAGCGGACAACGCGAAGAGGAGTGCTCATCCGGTGGGATCGAAAGAGCCGTCGCGGTCCGACGAGATGATTCCATCCCTTGAAGAGGGAGAGCAGGTCGGTGCTAATAGGGTCCCTACAGCGGATAGAGGGGTGTCATTAGTGCAGTAGACATGCAGCCCGCGCCCTGGTCTCGGTCGCCGGGGATGGTTGTTTCCAAGGGCGCTCTGCTGTTCACGAAGGCGGCCCTCTGGGACTTAACCCCGCACGGTCGTCTTGCTTGCAGGCTTGGACTTGCCAATGTAGAGAAGCAGTATGACCATGTATCCGACCACGTACAGGGCATAGCCCAGCCACCCGTGGAGGTTCCACATGAAGTCCGTGCTCACGTATAGCCCCCCAGCGAGTATCCCAACGACCCGCAGAGAGTTCAGCAGCAGAAAGAGCGCCGACCCGCCAACCGCGAAAGCTACGCTCGTCTTTATGTCTGCCTTGATGTCCAGGTGCATCAGCCCGAGTACCAGGAGGAATATCGCCATGGACGCTATCCCAGAGCACTCCTCCGAAATCACCAGGCTCACGGGACTCCCCCCGGCCGAGACGAAACTCATGTAGACCGAAGACCAGTGGACGTGCATGCCGAGCCCCACGGTGATCGCCTGGCTCACGAAGGCCACGGCCACTGCCAGGGGGTCTCCGAAATATGACGTGAGCATCCCCACGAGCCCGACCGCCAGAAAATAGAGCGCCAGGTAGGGGAGGAGGAAGTGAAAGACCGACGGCCTGATGGCTGCGAGCATCCCGAACCAAGAGCAGACCAGGGCCACTCCAGCGAAGGCGTAGGATCCGCTCACAAGAGAGCCTGCGAAGAGGGCGACGGGGAGAGGAGCGGCAGCGACCACGAGTCCGGCGACTCTCGCCCCGTACTCCCTGGAGTCCGAAGCGAGCAATTTTGCGAACTCTGATCGTCTGAGCAGTAGGAACACGAGCACGAAGAACATCCCAGCCAGGGGGTAGGCCGGGACCGACGTGTCAAAGACCCCGCCCAGCACCTCTCCTACCTTCAGCAGCAGGAGAGCCGCCTGGGGGAAGTAAATCGCAAGCGTCAGAAGGGTGGCCAAGGCTAGGGGGAAGGCCGCGTCTGACCCGTGGCTCTGCCTGTTCAGGTACGCTTCACTGTCGGCCTTCAGCCTCCGACCACACTTAAGACCTCCTCCGCGTCGCCACCCGAGGATACGCAAGAGCACGGTTTTATCCGCGGCGCAGGAGCGGGGCTGGGTTGAGAGCGCAGTCGGAGTGCTACATGGACGGGCAGGTCCAGAGGCGCAAGATCGCACTGGCGGTTATACTCGTCCTCTTGACCTCGCTCGCGGTAACCCCTCTGGTCAGGGCCCAGAGCGCCACCCAGACCCAGGCGGACCTTGGCCAGGCATACGCGGCGGTCCTGAATGCAGAGCAGAGCGGGGGGAACGTCACCGCCCTGGTCGCGAAGCTGGACTCGGCCATCGCCCTGGTCCAGCAGGCGAACCTGCTCAATTCTACCGACCCCACCAGGGCCCAGTCCCTTTACGCCCAGGCCTCGACCCTCGCCCAGCAGGTCATCAGCAGCGCTCCAGCTGTCGCCGCCGCCGGGCGCGCCTCAGTCCTCGACGCCCAGATTGAGCTCGGCATCGAGACCGCCGTCCTCGCAGCCCTCGCCGTGCTCGCTTACCTCTTCGTCCCCCGCCTCTTCTGGCGCTACTGGTCGAGGACCCACAGCGACTGGAGGGTGAAGAAGCCGTGATCGACGACGACATGAAGGTCGCGGCCGTGGGGGTCATAGTCCTCATCGC
>JAKACC010000068.1 GCA_021796515.1 archaeon
CTGTTCACCACCGACGTGTGGGTGACGGGGGACGTCTTCCTGACCCTGACGGCGTCCGTGGCCGGGCTGGCGGTCTTCGCGGCCTCGAGGGAGGCGTCGAGCTGATGGCCCCCGTCGTGTCCCCGGTGACCCTCGACAAGATTCGGAGGTTCCTCGAGCCTGTAGAAGTGACAGCGCACGGCAGGTACACCCGTAAGGTGAAGCTCCCCAAGGAATGGGCCCAGGAGATCCGACAGATAGAGACGGAGGCAAGGAAGGGCAAGGCGAGGGGGGCCGGGGGGGCCGTCACCCCCGAGTTCATCGCAGAGCTGGTCGCGGCGGGGGTCCTCCGCAAGAACGAGCCCTTCTACATGTGGATCTACCGCTCGCCTCTCATATTGGCGGAGCTGGATGAGCAGGAGGCGGAGAACAGATCGGTGGCGAAGGGCGGCCTATTCCCCGCGGAGTCGAGGCCCAAGACCAGGGAGGAGTTGAGGGCGACGGCATGACCGAGGAGGACGACCGCCGCGTGCGCCCGCGGAACGAGGCCCTCACCCCGACGCCCGTCGACCGCGCGTCAGCCCTCGAGCCCGCCCTCCGCGCGTTCCTCGAGCTGTCCCTCGGGCTCCCTGTCTTCGGGATGGAGGTCGCCGTCCTGGACCTCCTGATGAAGGCCTCCGCGATGCCCTTCGGCTCCCTGCTCCTGACCGCATTCCTGACGGCCCTGCCCTTCGAGGCGGCCTGGGCGCTGCTAGTCCTGCGCCGCTCGCGGAAGGAGGCCCCGAGTTGAACGCGCCGACGGTCCTCCACGTCTGGTGGAACAAGAACAGGAACGTGATAATGCTAATCCCCATGATAGTGGGGATAATCGTCACCATCCTCTGGTCCTCGACCCTCCCCCTTTACGAGCAGGACTGGGTGATAGGCGTCGGGGTCGCGGTCGCCTTCGGGGCCCCGGCCATCCTGATCGCGTGGGGGACCGTCAAGGCCTGGCAGTTCTCGTGGTTCATCCTCGAGATGGAGCAGCTCCCGGAGAACGTCTATGTCCCCTTCGTCCACCTGAGCGACAGCAGGCCGCTCGCCGGATCCAGGGACAGGTACGCCACGGACGTAGACAGCGCCCGGACGCTTGACGAGCTGGCCCCCCTCTTCCAGGACGCCGCCGACTTCACCGGGTTCAAGGTCAGGTCTAAGGGGACCCTCGGGGACAGGATCAACCTGACAGGGTACGGCCTCGTCTACTTCGGGGGGATGCCGGCCATAGCCCACGGCGTCGAGAGGCTGAGCGTCGCCCCCTCTGTGACCGCGTCCGTGGGGGCGGAAAAGGGGGAGTACAGGCGCAGGCCGACCTTCGAGCTGCGCGAGTCGGGAAGAGGGGACTACGAGATGATGACTGACCCCCGGGTGCAGGATGCCATGTGGGACGCCTGGCAGGAGGTCCTGAAGGAGAGGGCTTCCCCGGCCACGGCCCCGGCGCCCGAGGCCGCCCCCGGGCAGAAGCCAGCCCTGGAGGCCGTGCAGGCCTACTGCATAGTCTGCAGGTCCAAGAGGGAGGTCAGATCCCCCGAGAGGACGACGACGAAGTCGGGGAAGCAGGGCGTCTCCGGGATCTGCCCCGTCTGCGGACGCAGGCTCTTCGCCATAGTCAAGGGAGGCCAGGCTTGAGCTCATCGTCGAAGGGGAAGAGGGACGACAAGGAGTGGGCCGAGAAGATGGACGAGCGGAAGGGCGGCATGCGTGTCAGCAAGATCGAGAAGGACGTCGAGGACCTGACGGCCATGGTCGCCGAGCTCCTAGAGAGGAACCCGGCCCGCGGCCAGGAGGACAAGCCTCGTCCCCCGATCATATTCGAGAAGGCGGAAGGGCGGGCGGCGTTCGAGGAGGAGTCGGACGCGGCTTCGACGCTGAGGCGGGCGCTCTACGGCAAGCAGAAGGCGCTCAAAGACCTCAACGACGTAGCGACGGCGGGCTACGAGGCGGAGGGGGACGTCTTCGCCGACCTGCACGTGCTCCACGCCGACATGGTCAGGCGGAGGTCAAGGTACGAGGCGATCGAGAGGAGGTACAGCCAGGGGGCAGACCTGACGACGAAGCTGCTGAAGGCCCTCCCGTGGATCGTCTCGCTGGTGGTAGGCTCCCTGCTGGTCTACGGTCTCGTGGTCGAGCCCTCCAACTTCCAGTTCGTCTGGCTCCGAATAGCTTCCGACGTAAGGCTCCAGGTCGTGCTCGGCTCCACGGTGGCCATAGTGGTGGGCGCCTTCGTGCTGTCGCTGTGGCGCTCGAAGAGGAAGCCCAAGGAGTAAGGCTTGTCGGACGAAAAGAAGAAGCCGTCCTTCGTAGGCCGGGTGGTCCGCGACCTCAAGTACTCGTCCGAGCAGCAGGACGCAGAGATACAGAAGACGCTGGGGAAGCAGCTCTACTACAACAAGCTAGCCTCGAAGCTGCAGGACGCCCTCGTCGAATCCAGCCTTGCTATCTTCGACGTCGACACAGACATCGAGTACAGGGTGCTCGAGGCCTCGGCGCTGGTGAGCCTCAGGATGGCAGGCCTGCAGGGGAGGACCAACCCCCGCCTGGCGGACCTCTACGACATCTGGATGGAGATCCTCTCGCAGGAGTGGATCCCCCTGGTGAAAGGATGCAGGGTCGCGGCGCGGAGGATAAAGATGAGAGGAGGACGGACGCTCGTGGTCGAGGGCCTCCGTCATCTTGACGACATCAAGGACACGTATGGCGCCATGAACGTGATCCCCTGGGCGTTCAGGCTCATGGCCCGGTCCTTCGGCAGCGAGTTCGAGCTCGTCCAGTGGGTCGCGCTGGTCCAGAGCTTCTCCCAGGAGGGAGGGGCGCGTCGAGTGCAGGTGGGGAGCTCCGGTGGCACGGACTGAGGCCGAAGAGGACCACAGCACCTACACCCAGATCAAGGGGAGCAGGTCCTTCTCCGAGTTCCTCTCCTGGACGCTGAACCCGCAGAAGTTCACGCGTGTGGACCTCGGGGCCGCAGAGCTCTCGGCGGAGGAGAAGGCGTGGTTCTACTACGTCTGCTTCCGAAAGCGCAACCAGTTCTCGGGGCACATAGACGTCGACGCGCCGCTCAGGTACATCGCCAACGGTATCAGTGGGGCGGGAAAGAGCGAGCTCGTCAGGAACATCTCGGCCCACTTCCCCAAGATGATCGGCCTCTACGGGTCGGGGGACGACGAGACCCTGGCGGACCTGCGCGCTTACGACTACCGAGGGAAGGTCAGTAGCCGGCTCATCGCGAAGAACCTCGAGAACTGGGAGAGAGGGCTGATCATCGGCCCGCGGACCACCAGCGTGACGTCCTCCTGGGACTACGTCACCTACGACAAGCTGACCCTCAAAGACGTCGAGACGCACGGGGTGGTCGTCTGCCCGAGACGCATCTATCCGTCCGTCCGCTCCTTCTTCATGGGGACCGAGCGCGTGGTCGACGTCCTGCAGCGGCGCGAGGACGAGCGCCCCGTCTGGTTCCTGAAGATCCTCGAGGCCGCCAACGTCCTCTACGCCCGGACCACGATCAGCCACGTCCGAGCCGCCGACGCCAAGGCCTACCTGATCTTCCTTCAGCGGGAGCTCAGGCACAGCGGGCTGGCCCTGGGGGTCGACAGCCAGTACTCCGTGTCGATGGACAAGGAGATCCGGACCAACGCGGAATACACCTTCTGGAAGAACCTAGGCTCCGACCGCCTGCCCAAGGACGTCAACTGGATGCAGGGCTGGGTCCCTCCCGACGGCTTCGCGGGGATGTACCCGAACGAATACGTCGTCAAGGACAAGTGGGGAGGGATCTACCTGGGGACCTTCAAGATGGCGCCCTGGTACCGCCGCCACCGCGAGAAGCTCTATGAGACCCTGGGCATCAGGCGCGACGTCGGAGAGCCCGACTTGGCCGACGAGCCCCCCGACGACGGGCGGGACTTGGAGCTGCACCAGGAGATAGTGAAGGCCTACCTCAAGGAGCGGACCATCAAGGGGGCCGCCAGGGAGTCGGGCCACGACAGAGACACGGTGAAGGCCCACGTCAAGGACCACTTCACAGACAAGTCCTGCAGCTGCTACGGGAAGGCGACCTAGACGCCGAAGCGCTCGGTCGCGGACATCAAGGAGTTCTGGCCTCCCGCCAGGGTCCTGGAGATCGCCTACGGCGCATACTCCGAGGAGTTCGTCAGCCCGAAGGTGAGGCTCGAGCACGCGGCCTTCGTCCCTGCCGCCTACCTCCCGGGCTTCCGCATCAACGAGGCCTTGTCGCTGACAAAGTCGCAGTTCCAGTGGCGGACCTCCCTGGAGGGGGAGCTCTTCCTTGTGATCGAGCAAGCGAAGGTCGAGAAGTCGGGGGGACGCTTCCGCAGCTATCCGGTCCTTCCCAGCGACCCTCTGGCCAGGCCCCTGCTCGCACATCTGAACCAGGTGGAGGACGGACTCGACTTCGTCTTCACCTCGAGCGAGAGGACTTTCCGGAACGTCCTCGACCGGGTCACCGGAGGCGAGGTCTGGCCGCACTGGTTCAGGGAGCAGCGCAACACGTTCCTGGCCACGGGCTTCACCAGGGACGAACGCAACAGGATCTTCGCATGGTCTGAGGGGGCCTCCTTCAACCGGAGCCGCCGAAGGCGGAGGAGCATGGCAGACCTGTACGACTCCATGAACTGGATGAGTTACGCCGACAGGCTGGCCAAGCTGACGCGCTCCTATTGGCTGCACCAGCAAGTCCCCGCCAGGCTGCAGGAATGGATGGCCACCCTTCCGCCTTCGTTCAAGGCTCCCGGCTCCGACCCGTCGTCACCGTAGGGACCGACCCGGCCTCCACCCCCTCCCCCCTCCCCCCTCGCGAGTCGCCCTAAGTCCCTCCCCCCATGCCGATTCCTCGCGGAGAATAGGCAACCACGGTCGGACGGGGGCGGCGCTCTTTCTCTCTCTTCTATTCTATTCTTCTTGTTATTGAGGGGAAGGGGCAGGATGCGACCCCGGGCGCACCACGAGCACGGACGCCACGGTGGCCAGGACCTGTATCCCCAGCAGCGCAAGGAACACCTGGTCGAGCTCCCCGCGGACGGGGTTGAAGGCGAGGACCAGGACGACCGCGAGGACGGCCGGGACGGCGATGGCCCTGATCAGCGCGGCCCTCCTGCCGGAGCCGCCGAGGGCCCATCCGAGGAGCACCCCGACCAGCTCCACCAGGACCACCACAGCCAGGGTGACCGCCGTCCCGTAGGATACACGGGGCTGCAGGTAGAAGACCACCAGCAGGGAAGAGAACAGCCAGGAGAACAGCTCGCGGCCGAGCGTCCGCCGGATCATCGGAGCTGCGGGGGCTTCGGTCCGATAAAAGGAATGGTAGCACTAAGTAGCGCTCAGTGGCGCCAGTAGTTATTACCGACGCGGCTGCCTGGCGCTCAACGGATGAAAACATCCATCACAGACAGAAAGCGCATAGCGGCATCAGGAACGTCCATCGTCATCATAATACTTCTCATAGCCGTAGTGGCGACGGTTGCCTATGTGGAGCTCCCGGGCCCCACGCAGTCGGTCATCTGCAAGTTACAAGGACAGACAGGCTGCGCCACGACGACTCCCACCACGCCCAACACGCAAGGCAACGTCGCGGGCAAGATCCAGTTCAACATCCAGGACCTCCTCGCAGGAGGGGGACAGGCTGCCTCGGTGAACGTCTACCCCTCGAAGGGCACGGTCATCGGCGGCCTAACCTACTCTGGCCTAACAAAGTCTGACAGCGGCACGGCGTCCTCGGCGGGGGTGTACACCACCAACCTCGAGTACCCGGTGGGAGCTGTCCTCAACGTCGAAGTCACCCTCACCAACTACGTCTCAGAGTGGTTCAGCGTCGTCAGCACGGGCGTGACCCCGACCGCACAGGCCCAGGGGACGGCTAGTCAGTCCAACCTCTTCATAGGCAAGCTCGGCACCTTCAGCATCTCGGTGGTCGACGACCAGGGCAACAGCTACACCTCAGGCACGAGCGTCGGAAACTTCACGAAGTCCGGCAAGTGTCCGACCAACAACTTCTGCCTCGGTGAGAGCACCATAAACTTCGCGGTC
>JAKACC010000069.1 GCA_021796515.1 archaeon
CACATGGCCCATGCCCACGTCAGGGCCGCGAAGGAGTAAGAAGACGGCCGCCTTGATTGGACGAGACGACGCCTGACTCCATGATGATTAGGGCTCGCGCCTTGGTCCTGCCACAGGGGGTGACCTCGCCCCTGCAGAATACGAAGGCGTATGCAACTTCTGCGATTTGTCGTTCTTCGGCCAGACAATCAGGTGCGGCGAGACCCCCTTTGTCAGGCGGGTGCTGAGGCAGAGGTCTCGGCCCGGAGCGCACTGGAATGATGATGATTACTTGAAGCTCAGGTCTGACCCTGAAAATCCCGCTTCCGCCACTGCAATCTAGACAGATTTCACCGAGACAAAGGTAGCGAGGGGAGGAATTTCAGGGGATCACTCCCCTTTTGAACGCACGGTCGAGCTCTCGCCCGATCTCCGCTCTGCGGGTTATGAGCCCGCCGGGATGATCCTTACCCCCACAGGGGGTCTGGCTTCCCCACCTCGCTAAAGAGACCTCCTAACGGTTATCCCTTAAGTCTTGCCTGCAGGTAGCTAGACCTGGACCTGCATACAGGCCGCCCGCTGGTATTTGCAACACGTGCATTTCGAACAGCTTTCGTAGTCTTTGTGCCTGCAGACCTTGCAGACGCAGGAGGCCAACGTTCCGCCGCGTCGGCCACGATTATTTTATCTTGTCGAACACGGCCTTTTCCGGGTCTTCGCCCAGCTCTTCCTGGAGCTCCCGTTTTAACCTCAGGAGCCTGGCCACATCATGCTTCTTGACAGCGAACCTGCGCACCTCCGCCTCGAACGGCCTCACCCTGTCCCCGTCAACCATCTTGTCCGCAAAGCAGACTATCCTCTCCTCCACAGTTCTCGGGATATAGTCGAAGTCCGGGAGTCCCAAGTCATTCGCTTCCTCTGCCGAGATTCCTGCCCCCACATGCCTCCGAATCATCTCCACCACCTTGGCGTCGACTCCCTCGTTCTTCGCGATCTCAGCGCCTTCGACCCCATGTCTGACTGTCTGGATCTGGGACCTGCCGATATCGTGCAGCGCCGCAGCGGCGACCACCCCATTCACGTCGACCTTCCTCCCTCTGCGCTCGAACTCTGCGGCGAGGACCCTGGCGACCCGAGCCACCGCCTCGCAGTGGCGGATTATCCTCTCGTCGCTGCTGTGCTTCCTGTGAAGCGCGACCGCCTCCTCTTCGGAAGGGGTCACTTGGCCAGTTCCTCATCCAGTTGGTTGATCTTCCACCGAAGGGCGTCCTTCAGCTCGGCGTTGTCCATCCTGTTGAGGGGTTTCGCGCAGGTGGGGCACTTGAAGAAGTTCTCCATGGCGTCCTCGAAGGTCCTGGTCAGGCAGGTGGGCGTCCCGCAATGGTAGAACTCGTGCATCTCTTCGTATTCAAGGCGCTGCTTCAGCCTGTTCAGGACCTTTCTCCTTTGGGTCTGGATGAAGCCGTCGGTCTGGTCTCTCTGGGCTTTCCATCGGTAGACGAACCACCCCCTCTTGGGATCCCTCACCCTGACGCCCGTGATCAGACTGCGGCCGAACAGGTCGTAGAGCGCCTTCCTGACCGTCTTTATCTTGAGCCCCGTAGCCGACGCAATCTCTTCGTCGGTCGCGTTCTCGTTGTTGAGCAGCGCCCTGGCCACCCTGATGTAGTCAGGACCGCCGATGAGCCCTGCTACCTTCACAAAGGTGTCTTCGTATTCGATTTTCAATTTTCTACAACCTTCTTGCCCCGAGGGGATGGCAAGATTCTTAGTTTACTTTTTTCAAACGCCCTCTTAAGCTCTTCTCCAGACTGGATCTCGTGCAGGGCTATCGCCAGGGCGGCGACCTCGGAGTGGGGCTGGGAAGTCACGGCGACGTTGAAGTCGGCCTCGTGATACATCTTCCCAGGGACCTTGGGTCCCCCGACCACCAGCAGGACCTTGTCCAGTTCCCTCAGTTGTACTATCGCTTCTTGTATGGGCATCCCATACATGGTGAGGTGGATTACGTGCCTGCCTTCCCTCTTCGCCTCCCTGATTACCTCCCTCCATGGCCGCCCCAACACCGCCTGGAAGTCGCCTCCCCAAGTCCTGTTCACTTCCTCAAGGGTGGCCGTGACGTCCTTCTCGGCGTCTTCGAGATAGATGCACTCCGCTCCCATGGCTCTTGAGACGAGGCACAGGTGGGTGAGGGTCCTGTCGTCCCTGACATACCTCTGACCGAGGCGCAGCACCCTGATGCTCATGGGTGTCATGGCCTCGCCCCGCGTCAGGTGCCTAGATGAACGCTTACGAGGAGGCGGCCGCACTTTTATTGTCCCGCCGCCCGACTCCTCCGCGTTGAGCCTGTCCTCGGACGCCAGGAGGCTATCCCTCATGGTCGACTACCTGTTCGGCGAGGGGGTGAGCCGGACGCTACCAGACCGGGGCTTCCGCTTGTATTTCTCGCGAAGGTCCGGAAGGGTGAAGCTCGTGCACTATGAAGGGAGACTCTTCGCCACCGTGAAGCCCAACGGCGCGTTCGCCCTCACTGTCTACGGCGCCGCGATGCTCTCCAGAAGCCCCCGCTTCCGCCAGAACTGCGTCAGTGTCTCCGACGATGCCGTGCGGTTCGTGAGGGGAGGGAAATCTGTGTTCTGCAAGTTCGTCAGCCGCGTCGGGAAGAACATAAGGCCGAGGGGGGAGGTCGCGGTGGTCGACAGGAAGGGTAGGGTCGTGGGGGTAGGCACGGCCGTGCTTTCAGGGGCTCACATGGCATTGTTTAAGTCGGGGGTCGCCGTCAAGGTAAGAGCAGGCCTAGAACAATGAAGATGGACAACAGGAACGCCCGGCGCATGATGGATCGTCTCGGGATCAACATGAAAGAGATTCCGAACGTCCAAGAGGTCGTTATCAGGACCCCTGACAAGGAGTTGCACATCACCGCGGCGTCGGTGTCTGAGGTCAACGCCCAGGGGCAGCGGGTATTCCAAGTCATGGGGGAGGTCGAGGAGGTTGAATTGGAGAAGAATGTGTTCAGCGAGGAGGACGTCCTCCTGGTCCAGCAGCAGACGGGGGCGTCAAAGGAAAAGGCAGTGGCGGCCCTCGAGCAGTCTGACGGCGAGGTCGCCAGAGCGATACTGAAGCTGACTTCGTGACTTCGGTTTACGCCTGAGCTGCTACAGACTGACGGGCAAGGTCAGCCGCATTTTCACTGCTCATGGCGGGCGGAAGCGGGAGCCCCTCGCCACGGGGCTCACTCGCATTTGCTGTAGCCGCACGTGTTGCAGTGGTAACACCCGTTCTCAAACACGAGGGTGCTTTCATGGCAGTCAGGACAGGTCCCGGTGCTAGGTCCTGCTCCATACTTCGGCTCGGCCACGAACCCGGACTCCTTCACCACGTGGTTCAGGGTCAGGATTTCCAGAGCCTTCGCTATGGCGTCAGGAATCGATTGTAGTTGAGTCCCGCCGTCCCAGGAAACGTACTTCCCCTTGATCCCCTTCAGGGTGGAGATTACGTTCTTGATGTCGCCTCCGTGCTGGAGGTAGAGGCTGATCAAGCGGCCCAGCGCGGCAGCGTCGGCGTTCTCGTCGGCTCCCGACTTGCCCAGGGTTACGAAGACCTCCCTAATCTCTCCATCCTCGAGGTTCGCCGTGAGGTAGATGCTCCCCTGGGGGAGCTTCAACTTCATGGTCTTCCCCTCCATCACCTTCGGCCTTTCGAAGGCTGCCGCCGCCCTGGGCGCTTCGGTCTTCTTTGCTACCTTCTCGGTCTCCAGGATTCCTTCCCTGCTCCCTTCCCGGTACACAGTTATGCCCTTGCACCCCATCTTCCAGGCGAGCAGGTAAATCTTCTCGACCTCTTCCGGGGTGATTTCCTCAGGAAGGTTCACGGTGCTCGATATGGCCGTGTCGATGTGCTTCTGGATGGTGGCCTGCATCTTCACCCTCATCTCTGGCCTGATTTCGTGGGCGGTGACGAAATAGTTCGGGAGCTGACCGTCTTCCTTCGCCCCGGTCGCGGCTGTGTACTCCCTCACCAGCGGGTGGAAGACCTTGAACTCACCCTCGCTGAGGGACTTGCTCCTCCTCGTGTAGAAGAGGGCGAACACCGGTTCCACGCCGCTGCTTGTCCCCGCTAGTATCGACCCCGACCCCACCGGAGGGATTGTCGTGACGGCGGCGTTCCTTATCCCTTGGGCTCTGATCTTCTCCTTGACTTTCTCATCAAGCCTGGAGATGAATGGCTGCGCCAAGTGCTTGGCCGCATCGAAGGCGGGAAAACTCCCCTTCTCCTTCGCAAGCTCGGTGGAGTAGTCGTAGAAGATGTTCTTGATTTTCTCGAAGAGATGGTCGACGAATTCGATGGTCGAGTCGTCGTCATACTTCAGGCCGAGCTTGATCAGCATATCTCCCAGCCCCGTTATCCCCACCCCGATCCTCCTGCTCCAGAGGGACGCGTCCTTCTGCTGGCTTAGGGGATGTCTCTCCGCGTTGTAGTCGAGGACATTGTCTAGGAATCTCACGCCGTACTGGGCGGCCCTAGTGAGCTGGTCCTCGTCTATGCTCGCCCTTTCAGTGAAAGGATCCTTCACGAAGGCGCTGAGGTTGACCGACCCTAGGCAGCAGCACCCGTAGCTTTCAAGGGTCTGTTCGCTGCATGGGTTTACTCCCTGGACCTCCATCCCGTTGTACTCAGTGGTCGATTCCCGTTTGATGGCGTCCCAGAACAGGACCCCCGGCTCGGCAGACTGCCAGGATCCCTTGATGAGAGACTTCCAGACGTCCCTAGCTCTGACAGTCCGGTTCACTTCCACCTTCTCGTTCTTGAAATGGAGGAGGAAGTCCCCGTCTGTCTCGACGGCCCTCATGAAGTCGTCGCTTATCTTTACTGAGATGTTGGCGTAGTTGACCTTCTTGAGGTCCTTCTTCACATTGATGAAGTCCATCACGTCCGGGTGGTCCACCCGGATGGTGATCATCAGGGCTCCGCGCCTCCCAGCCTGGCCGATGGTCCCAGTGGTAGTGGAGAGGAGCTCCATGAATGAGACCGATCCGGAACTGTAGATGGCCGAGTTGTTCACCGGGGCCCCTCTTGGCCTTAGGACAGAGATATCTGTCCCCACTCCGCCACCGAAGCTGTAGGTCCTGGCCGCCTCCTTGCACCAGTCGAAGATGGCCTCAATCGAGTCTTCGCGGATTTTGAAGAAATAACAGTTCAACAACGTTGACTTCCGTGTCTGTCCGGCCCCGAACAGAACCCTCCCTCCCGGGACGAACCGATAGTTCTCAAGTAGCCAGTAGAACCTACCAGCCCATTCCTTCTTTGTTGCTTCGTCCTTCTCGGCAGAAGCAAGTTCCTGGGCCACCCTCCGCCACATGTCGGCTGGAACCTTCTCGGTCTGCCTGCCTGACGCGTCCCTCAGCGCATACTTCTCATAGAAGACCCGAGCCCGCAGTTCGTCTCCTCCGAACGCCGCCAGGGTCTCCACCGGGATCCTAACCTCCCCCTTGATTTCCTCTCCTACATCCGGAGAGTCTCGTGGATTCTCAACGATTGACGTCATAACTTCTGCCTCCTACCCGTCACCCATAGCATATATTTCAGGCTTGGCTGACTCTTAGTTGACCTTCGAACTGGAGGGTCGCGATGTCGGATAGGGATATGAGGCGCTCAGCGGTGAACTCTTGTTGACAAAAAGTAAAGCACGTTCGCGGCCCTAGGACGCGGTCGAATATTGCGACATGGCAACTGACTTGCAATGAGGGCACCTGGTTGCACCCTGCGGGAGCTTTGTTCCGCAGTTCCTGCAGACAGAAATCGTTCTGTCCACTTTGAAGTAGGGGAGCTTGGGGGTCGCGTTGAGTATCAGATTGTAGATCCCTCTGACTTCTTCCGCCGACCCGTCGAGCGCCACCGACATCCCCCCATGAAGGCCAGCTGCCAACTTCGCCATGTAGTCCACCTTCTCGGGGACCTCCAAGTCCGCTAGTTGGAG
>JAKACC010000010.1 GCA_021796515.1 archaeon
CTGTACAACCGCCCCGATTGCCCCGACGCCGCCTAGGGCGAAACCAACCAAGATAATGCCCATGTTCTCCATGCTGGAGTACGCGAGCATTCGCTTGTAGTTCCGCTGATAGCCGATTATGATAGCTGCGAGCAGGGCGGTGAAGATTCCGAATCCTATTAGCAAGTTCTGCATCGCGGCGAAGGAGGCAAGACCCTGGAGGAGGTTGAAGGTCCTCACCAAGGCGTAGATCGAAGTGGGGAGGAGGATGCCTGAGAACATGGCGCTGACAGGGGAAGGCGCTTCGCTGTGCGCGTCGGGAAGCCAGGCGTGCATGGGGGCGATTCCTGCTTTAGTGCCGTAACCCACCAGTGCGAAGCCGACCGCCAGAGGCATGAGCAATCCGGCCTGTAACGGCCCGGCCGTGAGGTCTGAGATCAGGAGAGTCCCTTGCGAGAAGTAGACGAAGATTACCGAGAGCAGGGAGGATACGAGTCCCGCGGAGACTATCAGTGTGTAGCGCCACGCCGCTTCGACGCTGGTCCTTTCCCGCTCGAGCGCCACCAAGAGTGCGCTCGTAACCGTCGTTGCCTCGATTGCGATCCAGACAAAGCCGAGGTCGTTGACCGTGACCGCGAGCAGCATGGTGAACGCAAAGAGGTCGAGCAGGGAGTAGTACCACCTGAAGCGGATGAGGGGCTCGTTGATCCTCTTCACGTGGAACCATGAATACGCCACCGAGGTGAAGAAGATGGACGAAATGGTGATTGTCATTATTCTTGTCAGTCCGTCGGAATAGAAGAAGCCGAATGCTCCCGAAGCCCCAGAGGCGAGCAAGAGCAAGGAGACCAGAACAGCAGCGGCGGAGGACACGAGAGATGCGAGAATCTCGACCCCGTCCCTAGGGACAAGCGAAATCGCTGCCCCGACTGCAGGTGCCGCGAGCAACCCTACGAACAGGATAGACTGGTCCATTCCCTTATCACCCTGTGAGTTGCTCTAGTTCGGGCTCTTCGAGCGTCCGTAGAACATCCCTTGTAGCGGACAGGATCACGCCGACTAGGACAACACCCAGGATATCTAGGACTACGGCGAACTCGATCAGAAGGGGTATGGTCGGCGCGATGAGCGCGCCCGCATAGAGGACAGCGTTCTCTTCCTCTAGGAATCCCGTCATCTGCGTGAGCGCGTTCCTCCTGGTCACTATGAGGAGAAAGCTGAGGAGCACGAGGACAAAGGGAACCGATGCAGAAGGGTTTGATAGGGTAGGAAGCAGCGCGGTCTTGAAGAGAGCGTATCCTCCGATTGTCATCAGCACGCCTACAATGACCAATGAGGGCACCCTCTGGCCTGTCCCGCTCTCCCTCAGGCTGTGCTTGAAGCGTCGGACCTGGTAGAGCATCACGACGGGGATCAGGATTCCTCTGATCCCGGCGGTTATCGCCGCGAGATACAGGAGGTCGGCCACTCCCGACTCCAGATAGAGGACTACGAAGAAGCCCGCAAGAAGCAGCGATTGAACGGCCACTGCCCGTATTGTCGGGTCGACAAAGGTCTGGCTCTGGAGATAGAGAGCTGACAGGATCACCAGTATCCCCAGCAACCCCGCAACCTCGCCTAGGAGCGATGCAGGAATGGTCATGGAACTGGCCCGCCTCCCACCAGAAAAAACGCTATGACCGCGAGAAGCCCGAGGCTGAACGAGATGGCGAGAAAGTCGAGGATCTTGAAGAGGCGCAACTTGGCGAAGGTCTCTTCAGTTATCACTATCACCGTTGCCAGTCCTAATAGCTTGAAGAACAGGGTGCCGACCGAGTACAGGGCACCTGTGACGGAGACCTGGCTTGACATCCACCAGGGAAGCAAGAAGACGTTCAGGAAGACCGACATGAGCATGAACTGCTTCATGTAGCCGCCCCACCTCGAAAGCGCAAGGAGCTTCCCGGAGTGTTCCATCACCTTGGCGTCGTCGAGCATCCCGAACTCCATCAAGCCCGAGCTCTCGACCGGGAGCCGACCTGTTTCGACGAGCAGTAGCATGAAGAACGCACCAAGCACAAGTATGTGGGTCGCCGAAAGGTACCAAGCCGTCGAGGTCGCCAGGAGGTTGTTGGTCACGTATGGGTTGTTGGTCCCAGTGATTAGGGCGACTCCAAAGAAGACCATAATCAAGGTGGGCTCGGCCAAGGCGGAAAATGAGGCGCTCCTGCTTGCGCCAAGGGCTGTGTAATTAGTATGGGCGTCGATAGCGGCGATGATTCCCACGATTCCAGCGAGGCCGAACATCAGCGCCCCTCCCAGCAGGTCGAGAAGTATGCCGTATGGGAGGGGATAAGGAGTCACAATAGGGATGACCAGAGAGATGATGATGTAGGCAGTAAAGGATAGGAAGGGGGCTAGAACGAAGAAGCTGGACGCCCTCTCGGGCACGACCACCTCCTTCCTGAAGAGCTTCACGAGGTCATAGTAGGGCTGAAGCAGCGGCGGGCCGTGTTTGGATTCTATTATCGCCTTCAGCCTGTTTATGATTCCAGCTACCAGAGGGGAGAGGAAGAGAGCCGTGCCAACTTGGATGACGTTTATGATCTGAAGTGTGAGCTGGTCTGTCAAAGTGCCATCATTCCAATAGAGGGTGTTCGAATTTTATGCCTGATACACAGGACTTGCGGTGCCTCCCGGGCGTCTGTAATTAAATGTAACTGTTGTTACATTTCCAAGATGGACTGGGCGGCGAGTCGATTACTTGTTGATTCCGAGGGGCTGTGCTTTCTCCGCGAAGCTAGCCAGTGCCTTCTTGCATCTTGACAGAATCTTATCGACCTTGGAAGCGTCCTCGTCACGTCCATACCCCTTCTCTTTCACGTCCTTGTACCACCTTTCGAGTGCTTCGAGGCTCTGTTCGAGTTCATCTGTCTCTTCGTAGGTGGTTTTCTTGTTTGTGAGGTTCTCGCTTATCTCATCCAGGAATTCCTGGCATTCTTCGTAGATTTCGTCGTACTGCTTCCGCCTATCCTCTTGGAACAGTTTTGAGAGTACGGCTTCGTCCGGCATTTCCAGTGCATTGGCAGCCATTACCAGAATCGTTCCATGCTTCTTGAATTCGGATCTGAACTGTCCAATCTCCTTTCTGACCCGAGGTGTGTTAGGCAGGATGCAGAGAGAAACGGGCGGATAGAGGGCACCAAGCTTCTTGAGGTTCCTCCACGCCCTCACCCTCAACTTCGAAGGTTCGTTCGGAAGGTCGTAGGCAACTACGACCCACCTGTCAGCCGACGACTCGCTCATGAGATGAATCCGAGACCAACTTGTCGATTTAAGCCTACCATGTGCTGCTGACCTGTTACCTGCCTCCAGTGCGGAGACCGTTCGCAAGTTGTTCGAAGATGGATCTCTCATCGCCTATGAGTTGTCTCAGCTCCGACACCACGAGTTCAACATCATAGTCCACCCTTTCAAGTTGAACGTCCCTTGTGGATGTGTCAAGGACAGCGTAAGACGCCCTAGGGTCTCCATCCTTCGGCATTCCTACGCTCCCGGGGTTAACAATCCATCGAGTCCCATCTTTGATTTCGTACGGCACGTGCGTGTGCCCCAGCAAGAGCAGATTCACCCCTTCGACCTCAAGACCGGCAGCCTCCTCCTTCGTGATGTACCTGTAGAGCTCGTCCCCGGGGGCTGCGTGCAGAGCCCTGACCCTCAAGTCTCCGTATGCAAGGTCGAGGGTCTTCTCCGCTCGTCCAAGCATCTGCAAGGCCCTCCTCGGCGTCCTCTGAAAGGTAATCCTTTCCCTGGTTCTTACGGCCGCCTCATGCGTCCTCGGACTGCTCCTGCAGTCCAGACCGAAAGCGGCAGCTACGTCGTGATTGCCCACCACTCGCTTCGCCCTCATCCTCTTCAGCCTAGAGTAGACCTCAAATGGCGATGGTCCGTAGTCTACGACATCGCCCAAGAAAATCACGTCGTCGTATCTGGCCCTTTCAAGGACAGCATCTAGCGCTGAAAAGTTGGAGTGAATGTCTGAGATGAGAAGGACCTTCAATTTTGTCCGGAATCGCCCGAAAGCGGCAATTATATATTCTCTATGTAACCACCGTTACAGTCGACAGACTTGCTTCGAAAGGGAAAGAGGAAAGCGTCCGCCGAAATCGTGGAGTTTTCGGTCGGCAGTGGGGACTACAAGCGTTTCGAGCAGTTCGCCGTCGCCCACCGCCTCACTCAGGACGACGCACTGCGAGCCGTCCTGATTGAGGGAATCAATCGATATTGGCCACAACAGCTTGCCTATATGGAGAAAGACTACTCCGAACTGGAGAAAAAGTTCAAAGAATACAGTAGAGATAATGAGACCCTCAGGAAGATCTATTCTCAGAACCACGAGTTTGGGAGGCTCCTGGAAGCCGAGAAAAAAGAAGGGAGGGGTAAGTGAATGTTCAATGTGTTCAGTTCCGCCAAGTGGAAGCAGCACCCTACAGAGGTCGATACGCATTCCATCATTGAGGTAGGCAACTCAGAGGAGTCGGTCAAGATAACCGCCAGATTCGAGGGAAAGACCTGGAAGGAGATATCGAGTTTCGCCCGGCAGATGGGATACACCGCGATGAAAGAGTTGCTCCCGATACTCTTCTCCTACGGAGTCACAGATGAGGAAGGCGTTGACATCGATAAGCGTCGTTCGGAGATGCTCGCGCTAGGAGGGAGATACGCGGCCATGAAGTTCGAGTCATACCAACTCTTCTCGGACAACAGGGCTTTGTCCATGGCCCTTTCGACACTGCTACCCGAGAATAAGAAGCTCAGAAAGCTGCTGACCGAGAAGGGCCTCACCCCGGCAAAGCATGAACAGTGGGATGACTGGGCGCAGGATAAGATTGACAGTTTCTACAAAAAGTACGTCTTCATCCTCAAGGAAACCTAGATGAGTTTGGTTTCGACTTTCCTGGCCGCGAATCTCTGGGAGCTGGTTTCGAACGCAAAGCACTCGGTGAAGATCGGTATCTCGAGTGAGAGTCAGCTGGATCAGGTCGCGTCCGTTCTCATGAAGGCTTCGAAACCGCGCGCAAACGTAGAACTCCATGCGAGGTCGTTCGGTCTGCATACCAGGCGTGTCGATATGTGGGAGAAGCTACTTGCGAATGGGGTTCAGGCAACTTGGGACCCGGACCTGGACCTTGGCGCCGTTTCAGTAGACGGAACATGCTACCATCTCGAGGAAGGGGAGCTCACGCAGGTCGAAGCAAAGGATCTCAGGCTCGGAAAAGCAGGATTTCTCGGAGTTCTCAAGGGGAGACTCGAAAGCGGCCAGAGACTCGCGGGCAAAGGTGGCTTTTCGTTTCTCTTGGTCATCGAACGAGACGGAAAACGCTACCCATTGTTTGCGGGAAAGGACGTCATCACATTAGACTTGAGGACCGGCGACACTCTTAGGGTAGCCTATCTGTCCATAGCCGGTGACAGCACCTACAACGGAAGGACTGCACCAACACAGGTATTCCTAGAGGCGCTGTCGGTAGAGGTGTCAAAGCAGCATCCCGACAAGCAGCCTGTGCTTTGGCTGACGACCAGAGATGAAATCAAAAGGCTCCTTGAGGACTTTCCGGTCCCTTCTTTCACGACCAAGAAGAAGGAGGCGTGGGTGGAAACGGCAAGAGCCCGGATAGCCCTTGGTTTGAAGAAACGAATGTTCTACGTAGACGGTGACGACGAACGGCATCTCTATGCTAGGATTCGAGGAAAAGTATTGCCTGGTTCCCCATGAAGAGAGTCGAGCAGCTCGACGAAAGCATTCGTGTCATCGCGTCGGTAGCTATCGGAAAGGACTGTAAAATCCCGCTCATCAACGAGCGGGAGGAGCCCTACCACGGCAGATGGGTACTACCACAGGGATACGTCAAGACCTGCGAACAAGTTCCCGACGCCGCACGAAGGGAGGTTAAAGAGGAGCTTCGCGTGGAAGTCGAACTCCAGGGATTGGTGGGCGTCTACGACGATTTCATCTCAGAAGGTACGGGGAATACCCACTACCTCTTCGTCTGCTATAGCGGGAAATTGGTGGGAGCGGCAAACCCTCGCCCGACACCAGAGGCTGTGGATATGGTGTGGGTTGACCCGGCCCGAGGCTCATTTGACAGCCCAGACGTCGCAAGACGGACGCTGACGGATGCGTCGAAACTAGGGAGGAGGCGGTTCAGGTATCGTTGACAGAAACATCGGTGAAGACTAGGCCCGACGACTCTGACGGAAGTGCCGTGGATTCTGAACTTGAAAGAACCTTTCGAAATCGAGCGAATCAGATTTTCGGCTCGAAGCGAAGGTCACTCGTGACAGCCAACGAGGAGGCACTGGAGTTGTGGCTAGCCTGGCGTGGCGACCCTGCCTATCTCATCGCAGAGGTTGGGAAAAGGCCAGATATGGAACGCGCGTGGCGTGTGGCGAGATTCACGCAAATCCCAGACCTTGCTGCAAAGTACGACGATGTCAGTGCTAGGAGCATTGGCGGGTCCTTTCCAGACCATATCCTTGCTTTCTTTGTGCGCTTCCTTTCCGCGGAGTTGAGTCGTTCTCGCGGCGCCGAGCTCACGTCAGAAAGTTCAGTTAATCCGTCTTCAGAGGTTCAACCTGAGAGTATCAGGTCTGACGAGGTCTTTGGTAGGCTGAAGAAAGGCGCGACGGTTACGGCAAGGTGGCCTAGCACGACGGCACCTTCGCTCTCTCGCAAGGTGATTGTTCTCTCAACCGACAGGATTACGTGCTCAGAGTACCCCGCGCTAGATGTCGGGCGCCGAAAAAGCGCCGGGCTCATGAGATTTCTTGAGAGGTCGGAGAAGAAAAACCGAGCGAGGTGGGTTTCGTCCCGTGGGTGAGGGCTCAGCTCGGGAAACGACGAGCCCCAACAAGACTCCCTGGCTCAACAGAACTATTGCGGGAGTCAGCCTGACCAGTCTCTTCTCAGACATGAGCCATGAGACTGCCACGGCCATGCTCCCCCTCTTCGTGGCGACCCTAGTGGGCGGCCCGATTGCGGCGGCCGCGCCCATAGGGCTGATTGAAGGCGCCTCGGACGGCGCGTCTAGCGCAATCAAGTCGTACTCTGGCTATTGGACCGACAAGACGGGAAAGAGGACATCTGTAATGTACCTCGGTTACGCTCTTACCGGGTTTCTCATCCCAGCCATTGGGTTCGCCACGTCGTGGCTCCAGATTCTCGCCCTGCGGGTAGCCGGATGGATGGGTCGCGGGGCTCGCGGCCCTCCAAGAGATGCCCTGATGTCCGAGTCAGTAGCCCCCGAAACCCGGGGCAAGGCTTTCGGCTTTCAGCGCGCCTTCGATACCATTGGAGCGACTATCGGGATCGCATTGGCATACCTGCTCATCCCCCGTCTCGCGATTCCATCAATCTATTTCCTCACATTGATTCCGGGGATAGCTTCAGTCGTTGTAGTAGTCGCCCTGGTCAGGAGCAAGGCCCGGGTCCCCCATCCGAATCATCCGAGTTTCTTGCATGCCGTAAGGGGGCTCCCAACAAGGTTCAGGCTGTTCCTTGTAGGCGTGGGTCTCTTCGGGTTGGTAAATTTCTCGAACACCATATTCAATCTCCGGGCTCTTCAGATTCTCGCGCCTTCACAAGGACAGACAGGCGCCGCGGACGTCGCCGTCCTGCTCCTCCTTGTCCTCAACGTCGTATACGCAGCCAGCTCGTATCCCGCCGGCTTCTTGGCAGATAGGGTATCCAAGAGATTTCTCCTCGCTGGCGGATATGGCTTATTCGGGCTGGCCTGCCTGGTATCTGTCTTTGAGATTCCTTCGATTCCAATACTTCTCACCGTATTCATACTCGCCGGGTTGAGCACCGGTGTTGTAGACGCAGTCGAGGGCGCCTACACGGCAGACTTCCTGGACTCGTCACAGAGGGGTGTGGGTTATGGTGTGCTTCAAACTGTCAATGGTGTAGGGGACTTCGTCTCAAGCGCTCTGATTGGAGTGCTGATTACTCTTGTGTCCCCAGCAGCGGGCTTTGGTCTTTTCGCCGGGTTGTCGTTCGCGGCTGGGGCTTTGCTAGTCACTCTTACAGGAAAGTGAATTTACGGCGTCTGAATCTCGATAGAAAATGTCGCTCTAAGGGACCAAGCACCATGCTCATAGCGGCAGACGCCCCTCTGGCGTCGGCAGCGCTTCTTCCTCATCCGCCAATCAGCCAAGCGCTCCTCAAAGTCGAGAGAGTTTCGTAGCTGACCTTGGTCACGACGGGGACCGTTTCAGTGACCCAGTAAGTGTAGGAGCTGTAGACCGCCGAGCAGGAGTACTGCGAACCGGACGGGCAGTAGCTCATCTGGCCAAGGTTGATTATGTGTGGTTCTACACCGGTGAACAGGGCTATTGCGAACCTGATGGGCAGGATAAGCCTGGTTTCCAGACTCCCCGGGGTCCGAGTCCCCCCCGGTCTACCTTTCACTTCGGGTGCGACTGACCGATGATTTCTTTGTACCCGAGGTAGAGGTTCCCGAACCCGATCACCCCCACGGTGAGGAGGACTAGAACCGTCGCGACGCCTACCGAATTCAGGTTGGGGATGGGGTTCCCGGTGCTCAAGGCCAGGTTGCCCAGGGCTGGGAAGCCGACCACCAACCCCCCGATTATCGCAAACGCAATCCCGCCGAGATAGAGCGTCCGGGCAGCGGCAGAGCGGCCGACATATTTGATCTGCCCGGCGGTGAGCTTCTTCAACCTCATTATGTTAGCGAAGACGGAACCCAGTATCACCTGCATAATCATGGTCCCTATCCCGAAGGAAGTCCCTACGAGGGCGGCGTAGAATATGTTCGGCATCTGGGGCGCAAGTATGAAGACGATCACGCTCGCATAGGCTCCGAGTCCCCACCCCGCTATGAAGCCGTGAACGGTGGCGAGCTTCAGGGGCACGGGCTTGGGCCCGTCCTCTGCCTCGTGCATTGGGACCCGCTCCGCCTGGGCCGTGTGATGCTGGTCGCCCCCCAGGAGGCGGTCCAGGGGGACATGGATGTCCGAGCCTTTGAGCAGATAGTAACCGGCGAGAAGCATCCCTATCCCTACGAGCATGTAGATGTAACCTTCGAGGTTGTAGGCCTCGTATATCGCAGCGAGCCCGGCGAACCCCATCGCCGCCAAGATCGTTCGCTGGATGGTAAATCCACCGGAGAACATGAACCCGGCCCTCATCCCTCCTCTTGAACTGTAGCTGCCGATCGAGTAGCTGAACGTTATCGGCCATGTGTGCTCGTCTGGGGTCAGCCCATGGAGCATCCCGAGGACCACGGCTATGCCCAAGATCGCTGGAACCGCAAGCCCTGATGCAGGATGAAGGAGCGAGCCCAGGTCAAACATGCCTGGCACCTACCGGAATCGGCCTCCCGTGGGGGCACTTCTCTGGATGGCTCAGGTGAGCACAAAGCTTCTCCAGGTCGGCCTCGTCAATCGGAATCGCCATGGATGATGAGACCCTGCAGGCCTCCTCCAGCGGCAGGCCGTTCCTGACCAGCACCGTCTCGATGAGACGGTGGGTCCTGGTCGCCCTTTTGAAACAGTCAGCCCCCTCCTTTGACAGCCTGTAGCCGCTCGGCCCCTTCTCGACCAGATCCATGCCCATCAGTTTGTCCAGGAACTGAAGCGCGGTCGGAGGGGCTATCTTCATCGTGACGGCGACGTCCTTCACCCTAGCCGGCCAGCCGTCGGAAGACAGGGAGTGGACCGACTCCAAGCAGTCCATCTCTCTTCGGCTGAGGGCCGGGCTCATGTTAGACATGACCTAATCAGATTAGGTCATGACTAATATAAACGTGCCGCCGGCGTGTGCCGGCGGCTGATCAGACCGCTACTCCAACGCTCCCTCATCTGGGCTGGTGGGCGTCGGGATACGGCTCACCACCCCGACGGCTGCGAAGACGAACACTGCGGCTAGGATGAACGTGAGGTAGTAGCCATCTGACAGGATGGAGACTGAGATGAACCCTGAGGCGAAGGCGCCGAGCATCGCCGCTATGCCGACGACTGCGGAGTATACACCCAAGGCGGCCCCGGCGCCCTTGCTTTGGATGGTTGTGAACATCATCGTGTTGGCGGAGGTGTAGTAGACGGCGAAGGCCACTCCGCTTGCCAGGGGGTAGAAGATGAGGACTGGAAACACGAAGTATGGGTCGCGGACGAAGAGGGCCGCCGCACCGACCGCGAGGTACATCCACCCTCGGAGCATCAGCCCCTGTATCGACGTGGTGGTGAGGCTTCGGGAACTGACGTATTTTCCAGCGACCCTGAACGCCAACGTCTGGACCGCCATCCCTGCCAGGATCACCCCGAACACCTCTGCCTTGGACGATGTGAACAGGTACATGGCCGGGACGAAGGAGGTGTTGAACAACCCGCTCGAGACATAGAAGAGTATGGTAGACATGTAGAACAGGGGACGGCTCCTTGTCAGCGTCGACCGGATTCCTCTGAAGGCACGCTCGAAGTCGGAGAGAGTGGGAATCGCAACAAAGAACACCGGGTTCGTCAGGAGGCGGGTGAAGAAGCTCGGCCGCCTCCTCGCCAGGGTCTCCCTTTCTAGGACGAATGGAGGCTCCTTGATCATAACGAGGGCGAGGACCGCTGACACCAGCGATAAGGCACCCATGGGGACGAAGAGGAGGACGAGTTGGTCCGGAAGGGCCCCAGCCCAGATGGTCCCTACGACGTATCCTCCGACGTTGCCCACGCTTGAAATCATGGAGAGCCTCGCGAAAGCGTTCGCCCATCTGCTCTTCGACTCCGTCTCCATTATCAGGAGGTTCATGGGGGTCGCCGAAGCGAAGGAGACGAACGATATCATGCCGTAGATTGCGATCGTCCCTCCAGCCGAGCCGACGAAGTAGAAGGACGCTAGGAGCGCGGCTGTCAGTGAGTAGCTCAGCGCCACCAGCGCCCTTCTCTTGTGGAGTCGGTCGATGGCCAGCCCCCAGAAGAGCGCCGCCGGGATGCTTATGCCGTTGTAGACCGCGGACGCCAGGCCTCCATAGATGGTCCCGAGGGTCTGGCCGTTGAGCTCCACGAGGTAGAGCAGCACCATTGTCCCCAGCGGGCCTGTGGCGAAGGAGACAGGGAAGACGCTGTACAGCCACCTGTCGTGCTTGGCTTTCGGTTGCGCCATGCCCTCCCCCCAGCGCTTCGGTTCATCTGTTTTGCACCGAAAGGACCTCGTGGAAGACTGAATTAGCGCCTGGAGGGGCCAAGCCCCGATGGCGCGCCCCCACAGGCTCACGGCGGTTTCGATACCGGACACGGTCCTTGAAGAAAAGGAGTCCCCCAGGGAGAAGACGGCGAAGCTGGGTGTGATCGCGAGGGCCTGCGCGATATACGGGGTGGACGTCATCGAGGTCTTCAGGGACCCCCGCGGAAGGGGAGAAGGGGTTGAGATTCGCAGGGTCTTGGAGTACCTCGAGACCCCGCAGTATCTCAGGAAGAGGATCTACCCCATGGACGAGTCGCTGAAGTATGCCGGCATCCTCCCTCCCCTCAGGATCCCTTCGCACAAACCGAAGGTCCCGATTGGCTCCATCTCGGTAGGCGAAACGAGGGAGGGGGTCGCCAACGCGGACGGAACGGTGGATGTCGGGCTCGAAGCGCCCGCAAGGCTTCTCGGGGAGGCGGTCCCAGGAAGCAGGGTGACGGTCAGGATTTCATCGGTGGCCCCCCTCGAGGCAAGGAAGGCGGGACCGGACGAAGTGCAGGAATATTGGGGGTACAGGGTGGAGACAGGGTCGCTGAGCCGGGTTACTTCAGACGACAGGTTTGACGTCAAGGTGGCGACTTCGAGGCTCGGCACGCCTCTGGAGGAGGCGCTGGGTCCGCTGAAGAGCGCCCTCGGACAGGCGAAGGGGGTGAAGCTGGTATTCGGTTCGCCGTCGAGGGGGCTCCCTGACATCTTCGGGGACGAGATGTCCAAGTTCGATTTCGTGGTCAACCTCTATCCGCGTCAGGAAGTGAAGACCGTGAGGACGGAGGAGGCGATCTTTGCCGGACTTGGGCTTGTGAGCATCCTTTCAGTCGGGAAAGCTTAAGTGCGAACCGCAAAACGGGCCTCTGGAAAGGAAGGTTTAGCGTGAGTTGGGTCATAGGAAGCATTCCGCGCCCCGTAGAGGTAGCCTTGCATACAGGCCCAGAGGACGCGCCAAGAGCTTCGTCCCCAGGGTGAGGACCTGGCCGAAGGTCGAAGGAGACAAGCCGACCCTCTTAGGATTCCCTGGATACAAAGCCGGGACCGCCCATGTCATAACAGTGGATGACAGGGCGAAGACCCCCAACTTCGGCAAGCCTCTGTTCAACATCTCGAGCGTCCTCGCCCTCCCAGACGCCCAGGTGGTCGGACTGAGGCTCTACAGGCACGAAAACGGGGCGGACCGGGCGATAGCAGACGTAAAGCAGGCCGGCCAGACTGCAGACAAGATTCCCCTGGACCGGGCCAACAAGGTCGCCGCGGTTGTCTCCTCTGTCCCCAGCGATGTCGGGCTCTCGCAGAAGAAGCCCATGATAATGGAAGTGGGCGTGTCCGGCGGGGACCTGAAGGCGCAGGCCGAGTTCGTCCTCTCTTTGGTGGGGAAGAAGGCGAAGTTCACAGATGCTTTCAAGGCAGGGATGTACGTGGATGTCCTCGGGATCACGAAGGGGAAAGGGTACGAGGGGCCCATAACCAGATTCGGAGTCAAGCGGAAACAGCACAAGTCCAGGAAGACCGTCAGGGCGGTGGGAGTGATAGGCCCATGGCACCCGGCGGCCGTGATGTACACCATCGCGAGGGCAGGCCAGATGGGGTTCCACCAGAGGACCGAGTCGGGGAAGAGGATTCTTCTCGTCGGGGACGCGTCCAAGAGCCCCATTACCCCCCAAGGGGGTTTCGGGCATTTTGGGGTCGTGAGCGGAGATTATGCGGTAGTAAGAGGCTCGGTGCCTGGACCTGCGAGCAGGTTCGTGATGGTAAGGATGAGGGCAAGAGGGTTCACAAAGAACCAGAACCCGCCTCAGGTCATAGAGGTCAGCACCATGGCGAGGAAGCCATGAAGGCCGAAGTCGTCGGTCTGAACGGGAAGCCGTCCGGCGAGGTCGAGATACCCGGGGTCTTTGCCACAGCGCAGAGGCCCGACCTGGTGAAGCGGATGTTCTGGCTCATAGGCTCGCATGCCCTGCAGCCTCAGGGGAGGGACCCCCTTGCGGGAGAGAGGACCACGGCAGAGACGCACAGCCCTCCTACGGGGACAGGGCGCTCCAGGATACCGCGGGTGAAGGGAGACAGATACTCGAAGGGTGGACTGGCCGCAGGGGTGGCCAGCGTCGTGAAGGGGAGGCTCCCCCATCCTCCGAGGTCTGAGAAGGTCATCCACCTGGGAGCCAACAGGAAGGAGAACCGCCTGGCGACAGAGTCGGCGATAGCCTATACTGCCAACCTTGACGCGGTGAGGGCGCGGGGCCACAAAGTGCAGAAGCTCTCGCTCCCGCTGGTCGTAGCGGACGACGTTGAAACAGTGGAGAAGACGGGAGAGCTGGTGTCGTTCTTCGAAAAGGTCGACCTGAAGGCCGAGCTAGAGAGGGTCGACAGGAGCACTAAGCGGAACACGGGGAAGAGGCGGCTCAGGGGGAGGGCATACCGGACCGGGGTCGGTCCCCTGATAGTGGTCACCAACGACAGAGGGGTCGGGAAGGCGGCCGCAGGTATCCCCGGCGTCAGAGTGACGAGGGTCGACAGCCTGAGCGTGCTGGACCTCGCACCCGGAGGAGTTCCGGGGAGGCTGACCTTGTGGACCGAGTCGGCGCTCGGGGCTCTGCAGTCGAGGGGGAAGGGGGCGGCATCGTAGTTGAGGCTGGAAGACGCTCAGAAGATTCTGAAGAGGCCATACGTCACGGAAAGGACGTTCGACCAGATTGAGCGAGAGAACAAACTCTGCTTCATTGTGGAAGACAGGGTGACCAAGGTGCAGATCGCGAACGCTGTGCAGGCCCTCTATGAAGTCAAGGTCGAGACCGTCAACACATCCAGGACCATACGAGGGAAGAAGGCGTTCGTGAGGCTCACCGAAACTGGAAAAGCCGCCGAGCTGGCGACCAAGATGGGGCTGGTGTAGAGAATGGGGAAGAGGATCCTACAGAGACGGCGTGGAAAGGCAGGAATACAGTTCAGGGCTCCAAGCAGAGGGAAAGTGGCCCCCGTCAGGTACCCCAGGGCCGATTACGACGGGTCCGCGACCGTCACCGCGATACTAGACGAGAGAGGAAGGAGCGCGCCCCTGGCGCAGCTGAAGGTCAGCCGGGACAAGTACGCTTACCTCCCGGCGGTGGCAGGGATGTCGGTCGGTCAGCAGGTCTCCTTGGGGAGCGTGGCAGCCGTGCACGAAGGAAACGTGATGCCTCTTTCAAGGATTCCCGAGGGGACGCGGATTTGCAACGTGGAACTGAGGCCCGGAGACGGAGGGAAGCTGGTGAGAGCGTCCGGAGCGTCGGCGGTCCTGTTCTCCAAGGCGGGTGGGAGGGCCATCCTTAAGCTGCCTTCGGGGAAGAACGTCCAGATCCACGACACGTGCAGGGCGACCATAGGGGAGGTGGCCGGAGGCGGGAGGAAGGAGAAGCCATTCCTGACGGCCGGCGCAAGACATCACGCCATGAGGGCTGCAGGGCGTGTCTACCCGCGGATGAGGGGCATAGCCATGGCAGTAGTCTATCACCCATTCGGAGGCGGCAGACACCAGCACCCGGGGAAGTCGACCAGCACTTCAAGAAACGCTCCTCCTGGAAGGAAGGTAGGATTAATAGCGCCGAGGAAGACGGGAAGGAAGAGGTTGGCCAGAACCAGCATGGAGATATCGTAGATGCCCAAGGAGTTCAGGTACAGGGGGAAGTCGATGGAGGAACTCAACGCGATGTCTACCGAAGCCTTGCTCGAGCTTCTGCCGTCCAGGGCCAGGCGCTCCCTCAACAGGGGAGTGTCCGAAGAGAAGAGAAAGCTGCTGGAGGACGCCCGGGCCCTGAAGGAAGGGAAAACAGAAGGGCAAATCAAGACCCACGCGAGGGACATGATAATACTACCGACCATGGTCGGGCTCACCATCGCTGTGCACAACGGGCGGGAGTTCGTCCCCCTCGAGGTGAAGGCAGAGATGATCGGGAGGTACCTTGGGGAGTACGTGATCACCAACAAGAAGGTTGTGCATGGTACCCCTGGAATCGGCGCGAGCCGGTCAAGCCTCTACGTGCCCTTGAAGTGAGTTGTTCGAAGCTGCGTCCTTTGTCAGGGTCGCTGCCTTCGGGGTAGTCTACGCAGGCATCGAATACAGATATGTGAACCGGTACGAACGGGAGCTGGTCGTCGCCGCGGGCGGGGAGGTCGAGAAGCCGGTCTTCTGGGTCATGCTCCCATACCATCTGTATCTCCTCCTCCCGCTGTTCGTCATCGTGTCATACTCCCCATCGCTAACGGCGTGGGCTGGGAACTTGTTCTTCCTGGCGGCGCTGGAGGACATGGCCTACTTCGCCTGGCGGAGGACCCCGGTCTCGAAGAGGGACTGGACCACTAGGCTGATGGGGAGCTTCAGGGTCGGGCCGATGGAGATCCCCTTCTGGTGGCCCCTCGTCGCCGTGGTCGCGGCCGCACTGTTCTGGGCCAAGGTGTAGCTACCTGACGTCGGTCTGGGACTGGTCCCTAAGGAAGTTGAGAAGGTAGAACGGGCTTCCGATCCCCTTCCCAGTCACGCCGCTCGCCTTCCACCCCGTGAATGATTGCGCGCCGGGCCACGCCCCGGTTGTCGACCCGCCGCTCCTGTTGGCGTAGGTGACGCCGAAGCCGATGGTGCCGAAGAACTTCTTGACCTCCCTGGGGTCCCTTGAGAATATCCCCGCCGTGAGGCCGTAGTCGGTGGCGTTCGCCCTGGACAGCGCCTCCTCGAGCGAACCGAACTCGTTCACTACCACGAAGGGGACGAAGAGTTCGTCCCTGACCAGCCTGCTGTCCTCGGGGACGTCGGTCACGACCGTGGGGGACACGTAGAACCCCTTAGAGGCGTCCAAGACCCGACCCCCGGCCACAGCCCTTCCTCCCGACTGTTTCGCGTCCTCGACCGCCCTCCTGAAGGTCTCGACCGCTTTGGCGTTGATGACGGGACCCATGAAGGTCTGTTTCTTCCTCGGATCACCCACCACGACCTTGTCCACCCGCTCCTTCAGCGCCTCGATGAACTTGTCCTTCACGCCCTTCTGGACGTACACCCTAGAGGTGGCGCTGCACTTCTGCCCGCCGTAGCCGAAGGCCGCCCTGACGGTTCCCTCCACCGCCCTGGAGATGTCTGCCTTCGCCGTCACTATGGTTGGGTTCTTGCTCCCCATCTCGAGCAGAATCGGCTTCGGGTAGGGTTGCTCGGAGTGGAAGCGCCTGAAAAGCCTCATCCCGACCTCCCTGGAGCCTGTGAAAGCTATGCCGTCGACGTCGGGGCTGGTGACGAACTCATCCTCGAACGCGCTGCCCGGGCCGGTGACGAAGTTCACAGCGCCTGCGGAGACTCCGGCGTCTGCGTACAACTGGTAGAGCATCAGCCCGGTGAGCGGCGCCTCGCTGGTCGGCTTCAGGATGACCGAGTTCCCGGCAATCAGCGCCCCCATCGCCATCCCGTTGGCAAGCATGAAAGGGAAGTTGAACGGGGAGATGACTGGCCAGACCCCGAAGGGCTTCAGGACGTCGAGGTTCCGCTCCCCAGGGCCGCCAGGACCCATCTTGATGGAGTACCCCTTCTCCTTCCGCATGACCCCGACGTAGTATCTCACCGCGTCCATCGCCTCCCAGCACTCGGCGAGGGCCTCGAGCCTGTTCTTCCCCACTTCGTATGTTATGGCCACGGCGATGTCGAACTTTCTCTCGTCGATGAGCTTGGCGTACCTTTCCATGACCCTGACCCTCTCCTGCCAGGGTTTCGAGCTCCAGGTCGCGAACCCCTTCTTGGCTGCCTCGATGGAGGCCCTAGCGTGCTCTCTCGTCCCCACCTGGAACTTGCCGACGACGATGGAAGTGTCGATGGGGCTGCGATGCTCGAACTCCCCGGCGTCCGACCAGACCTCCTTCCCTCCGATGTACATCGGATGCCTTTCTCCGAGTCGCGACTCGAGGCGCCCGAGGGCCGACTCGTACCTGGGGTCGAGGCTCTCGTCTGCGAAGAGCGTGACGTAAGTGACTTTTCTGGCGGACTTCTTTGAGGGGGAACCCTTTGGCATGAAACCAGTCGCCGGTATCCCCGCTAAAATCTTGTCGCCTAACCTTCTCTCACAAGGTGTTGGTGTACCATCTGGACCCCGAAGACGTTCGAGTATTCTCTGGCGAAACGGGCCTTGACGTCGCCCATGGGGACAGGATGCCCGAGGATCTTCTGCATCGAAGTCATGGTCGAGGGGTCTAGGCCGCACGGCCTGATGAGTTCAAAATATTCCAGCTCGGTATTGACGTTCAGCGCGAAGCCGTGGTACGTCACCCAGTCTGTGACCGCCACCCCTATGGACGCCAGCTTCTTTCCGTCGACCCAGATGCCCGGATGGCCTTCCACCCTCTCGCCGACAATCCCGTACCCCCGGACGGTGTCGATGACCGACTGCTCGATGTTGCGGACGTGCCGCCGGACGTCGTGGTCCGCGAGGAGGACTATGGGGTACCCCACGAGCTGGCCTGGGCCGTGGTAGGTCGCGTCCCCACCCCTTTCAACCTGGAAGACAGGGATGCTCTGGGGCTTGAAGTTGGGCGGGGAAGTCTTGCGGCCGAGGGTGATGACGTGAGGGTGCTCCACCAGGATGAGGGAGTCTGGCATCTCCCCTCTGGCTCGCTTAGCAGCGAGCTCCCTTTGAAGCTCTAGGGCCCCGCCGTATTCCATCCTTTCGAAGTCGAGGAGGTAGCCGCTCATGTCCTGAGCTGGTGTATCGGATGGCCGGCCGCGGACTCGGACGCTTCCATTATCGCCTCTGGGAGGGTCGGGTGGGGGTGGATGGTCAGGGCGATGTCTTCGACGGTCGCCCCCATTTCGATGGCGAGGGCGGCTTCGCTTATCAGGTTGGACGCCTCGGGGCCCACGATCTGGACTCCCAGTATGAGGCCGTCCTGCTCGTTGGAAACGATCTTAACGAACCCTTCGGGCTCTCCGGCTGACAGCGCCCTTCCAAGGGCAGCGAACTGGAACCTGCTCTTCCTGACCTGGTACCCCGCCTCGATGGCCTTGGCTTCTGTCAGCCCCGCGCTGGCGACTTCTGGGTCGCAGAAGACCGCGTCAGGGACCACCCTCCAGTCGGCGGCCGAAGGGAGCCCCGCTACGCATTCGGCTGCCACGACACCTTCCTTGGAAGCCTTGTGGGCGAGGAGTGGAGGCCCTCTCACGTCTCCGATGGCATAGACGCCTGGGACGTTGGTCTGCATCTTTTCGTTGGTAAGCACATACCCCCTGGAGTCGGTCTGCACTCCGATGGCTTGGAGGTTCAGCTTCTCCGTCCTGGGTTTCCTACCGACGCTCACCAGAACCTTGTCGGCAGTGGCGCTCTGCTTCCCGTCCGGGGACTCTATCTCCACCTCGGCCTCCCCCCCTTTCTTCACAATGCGTGACACCTTGGACTTCAGATAGATCTTCGCCCCCTTCGACTCGAGCTTCCTGTGGACTACCCTGACTACTTCCGGGTCGCTCCCCGGGAGCAGCTGATCCATGATCTCGACGAGGGTGATGGCGCTCCCGAGCTTCTGGAACATCGAGGCGAATTCTAGGCCGATGGCACCTCCCCCCACTATCAGGAGTCTGCCCGGGGCCCCTTTCAGTTCGAGGCCCTCCTTCGAACTTATGACCAGGTCGCCATCGAACTCCAGGCCGGGGAGGCTCGACGACCTAGTCCCGGTCGCTATCACGAGATTCTTGAAGGTGACGTCCTCCTTCCCCTTCGCCGTTGTCACCACAAGCCTCCCGGAAGCTGCTATCTCCGCCTCTCCGGCCAAGACGGTGGCGTGGTACCCCCTGAGGAGGCCCTCTATCCCACTCACGAGCCTGGAGACCACCTCGCCCTTCCACTTCTGCATCTGCGCGAAGTCCACGGAGATGCCTGACGACTTCACCCCGAACTTCTCGGCATCCTTCACTCTGTCGATCAGCTTCGCGACAGTGATCAGCGACTTCGAGGGAATGCACCCGTAGTTCAGGCACTCCCCGCCCAGCCTGTCTGCTTCCACCACCACAGTCTTCAGCCCCAGCTGGGCGGCTCGGATTCCGCAGACGTAACCGCCCGGTCCGCCGCCTATGATTGCCACGTCTGCTTCGATCATGAAGACTCTGCCGTCACAACGCGCTGCCGGCTTAAACGTTGCTGACCCGTACCGGCTAGAGCACTTCGGCCAGGAGCTTCTTGGTGTCCTGGATGGTGTCTATGACCTTGGACGTGAATCTGGCGGCGTAGGCGCCGTCCATGACCCTGTGGTCGAAGGAAAGCGAGAGGTAGGTGGTGTCCCTCACTTCGATCTTTCCGTCACGGACCACCGGCCTCTTTGCGATCTTGTGGAGCCCGAGTATGGCGACCTCCGGGAGGTTGATGATTGGGGTGGCGAAGAGCCCTCCTATGGCCCCGACGTTGGTTATAGTGAAGGTCGAGCCTCGGACCTCGTCCAGCGAGAGCTGGCCGCTCCTCGCCCTCTCCGAGAGCTTCGAAATCTCTCCGGCCAACTCGAAGATGTCCTTCCTGTCTACGTCTCTGACCACGGGGACGACGAGCCCCTGCTCGGTGTCGGTCGCTATCCCGATGTTGTAGTACTTCTTCAGGACGATACTCCCTGCCTGCTCGTCCAGGGACGAGTTCGCGTAGGGGAACTCCTTGAGAGCCGGGACCAGCGCCTTGATGATGAACGGAAGGAAAGTCAGGCGGACCCCCCTCTTCTCCGCGCTCCCCCTGAAGGCGTCCCGCAGCTGGACGAGCTCGGTCATATCCGCCTCGTCTACGTGTGTGACCTGGGCGGTAGTCCTGAGGGACTTCGACATCCTGTCGGCAATGGTCCTCCTCAGTCCCCGCAGCGGGACCACCTCTTCTCTGGGGTCAGCCTTGACCGCAGACGGAGGCGCAGGGACGGTCACGGTTGCGGTCGCAGAACCCGACGCGGACCGCCTTACATCGTCGTCTGTGACCCTTCCTGCTGGTCCCGAGCCATGGAGAGCCGAGATGTCCACCCCGAGCTCCCTGGCGAGCCTGCGAGTCGCCGGGGAGGCGATGACCTGGCCGCCAGAGACGGGAAGAGGGGGAGCAGCATGCGCGAGTGCCTGCTGGGGCTGACGGGGCGGAACAGCAGGAGCGGCCGAGACGGGACCCGACCCTCCGTCGTCGATCACCATTATGGTCTGGCCGACCTTGGCGACGTCGCCCTCTTTCACGAGCAGCTTCGTGACCTTCCCGCTCCGTGGGGACGGAATCTGGACGTTCACCTTGTCCGTCATGACCTCAACTATCGGCTGGTCCTCCTTGACCTGGTCCCCTTCCTTCGTCAGCCACTTCAGTATCTCCCCCTCTGTAATCCCCTCTCCTAGGTCTGGCAGCTTGAACTCCATTGAGGAGTGCGGTCCTCTGGAGGGTTAAAAACCCTGCATGCTCGCTAATGGGAGCCTAGTACCTGACCAGCTCGAGCGCAGCCTTCGCTATCCCTTCCTTGCTGGGGATATAGTAGTCCTCGAGCTTCGCGAGTGGTATCGGTATGTCGAAGCCGGTCACCCTCCTGATGGGCGCCCTCAGGTAGTCCAGCGCCCTCTCCGCCACCGTGGCCGCGACCTCGGCCCCGACACCGACGGTTCGGGGCGCTTCGTGTACGACCACCAATCTCCCTGTCTTCCTGACCGAGCCAAGGACGGTGTTGAAGTCTATCGGAGAGACCGTCCGGAGGTCGACCACCTCGGCGGACACGGACTGCTCCGCCTCGAGCTCCTCCGCTGCCTGCGCGGTCGGGACCATCATCGCACCGTAGGAGACCAGGGTGACGTCATGCCCCTCCCTCGTGACCTTCGCCTTCCCTATGGGGATCATGTACTCCTCTTCAGGGACCTCAGCCTTGGGGGAGTCGTAGATCTTCTTGGGCTCCATAAAGACGACCGGGTCAGGATCTACCAGCGCTGACGCGAGCAGCCCCTTGGCGTCATAGGGGGTCGAGGGGACGACCACTTTGAGCCCTGGGGTGTGCGCGAAGTAGGCTTCGGGCGACTCCGAGTGGAGTTCAGGAGGCCTTATCCCCGCCCCGTAGGGGAACCTGATTACCCCTCTGGCTGCGAACCTTCCTCGGGTCCTGTTCCTCATCCTGGCGATGTGGCTGAAGATCTGATCGAACGCCGGGAACGTGAAGCCGTCGAACTGGAACTCCGCCACGGGGACCAAGCCTCCGAGAGAGAGCCCGACGAAGATCCCGGCTATGCTCAGCTCGGCGAGCGGCGTGTCGAAGACCCTGTCCGGCCCGAACTCGTCATAGAGCCCTCGGGTCACCTGGAAGACGCCGCCGTTCTTCGCCACGTCTTCTCCGAAGATCACCACCCTCTCGTCCCGTTGCATCCCCTCCCTCAGGGCCATGTTCACGGCGTTCCTGATGTTCACCCCCTGCCTCCCTCCTGCAACGGTCGGCTCAGGTGCGGCTTCTACAGGCCTTGGCTCCGTGCCGAACCGCTCGGTCTTCTCGGCGACGAGGGTCTGGGTGAGCGTAGAGAAGGTGTAGTCGAAGATCCCCGATGGCTCGGGGGGCGGGGTGTTGCGGTAAGCGGCGATGGCGTCGCTCAACTTCGCTTGCGCGGCCTCCGCCACTGCCTCCTTCGACCTGTCGTCCAGGAGGCCCCTGGACCTGAGGTACTTCTCGAACCTGACGATGGGGCCTCGCTTTTCCCAGTCCACGACCTCGTCGGGGGCCTTCAGCTTGTTGGAGACGAGCTCCGCTGTTGTGTGTGGTCCCATCCTGTAAGTGGAGTATTCGATGAGCGTCGGCCCGCCTCCCCGGCGCGCCTTGTCGACGGCGTACTTCGTGGCCTCATACGAAGCGATGGCATCGTTCCCGTCGACTAGTATCCCTTCGAACCCGTAGGCGACCGCCTTCTGGGCTATGGTCTTCGAAGCGGTCTGGGCGCTTCTCTTCACGGACAGGGCCCACTGGTTGTTCTCGACACCGAACACTACGGGGAGCTTGTAGACACCTGCGAAGTTCAGGGCCTCGTGGAAGTCTGCCTTCGACGTTCCGCCGTCTCCGGTCACCACGTAAGCCACCGACTTCTCTCCTTCGAGGCGCTTGGCCATGGCCAGCCCTGCCGCGTGTGGGAGCTGCGTCGCGACCGGGACCGCGAGAGGAACCATGTTCAGGTTTTCGGGTATCTGCATCCCTCTTTCGTCTCCCCCCCAATACAGGAGGAGTTTGAGGGCAGGCATGCCGAAGGCGAGCATCCCCGCCGAATCCCTGTACATCGGGACGTACCAGTCCTGCCTTTCGAGGGCGTTCACAGGGCCGACCTGCGCTGCCTCCTGCCCCTTCCCCGGCGCGTAGGTCCCTATCTCTCTCAGCGTGGAGAGGTTGGTCGCCTTGTCGTCGAAAAGCCTCCCGAAGACGAGCTGTTCGTACATCCTCTTCAGGGTCTCGGACGACAGATTGGGGTCCTTACCTCTGATGACGCCGTCTGGCGTCAGCCTCTGGAACAGGAAGTCCTTAGCGTCAGTGAACCTGAAGTCCGCCTCGCTGAAGATCCTGGGGACGGCGTCAGACCCCGCGCTCTTCAGAGAGTCTGCTTCTGTCAAGCGTGGCTTTCGGCCGCGGCGTCCATATAAGATTGGTGTCCCTTCTGGTCCTTTTCGACAGCTCTTTTGACAAAGAGCTCGCCGGCCCGGTAGCTGCTCCTCACAAGGGGCCCTGACGCGACGTAGAGGAACCCTAGCCTCTCCCCGATGGACCTGTAGCGCTCGAACCTGTCGGGAGGGACGTACTCCTCCACCCTGATGTGCCTCGCCGACGGCCTGAGATACTGCCCTACGGTGAGGAAATCGACCCCTGCCAACCTCAGGTGCGTCATGGCCTGGGCCACCTCCTCCTCAGACTCCCCCAGCCCCACCATGATAGACGACTTCGTGAAGACGCGGGGGTCGAGCTTCTTCACGTTCCTCAGGACGGAGAGGGACTGCCAGTAGGACGCCCTTGGGTCCCTCACCCTGCCTGTGAGAGTCATTGTCGTTTCGATGTTATGAGCGATGACGTCGGGCCGTGCTTCGACCACCTTCCTCAGGTCCTGCAAGTCCCCCTGAAAGTCGGGAATCAGGACCTCTACCAGGGTCCGCGGGTTCTTCTCTTTCACAAGCCTGATGGTCCTGGCGAAGTGGGAAGCGCCACCGTCAGGCAGGTCGTCCCTGTCGACGGAAGTGAGAACAACGTAAGTCAACCCCATCTGCGACAAGGCGAACGCTACGTTCTCTGGCTCGAGCTCGTCAATCGCCCCCTGAGGCTTCCCGGGGGTGACCATGCAGAACCTGCAGGCGCGAGAGCAGACATCCCCCATCAGCATGAGGGTGGCGGTCCCGCCCCCCCAGCACTCGTGGATGTTTGGGCAGTGCGCCTCTTCGCAGACCGTGTGGAGGTTCAGGCGGTTGAAGAGCCCCTTGAGGTCCTGGTAGGTCTCCCCGTCCGGAGGCTCTACGGTGAGCCACCGGGGCTTCGGTTCTGATAACAAGTTCAGCTGCCCGCGAGGAGTTTCAGCCTGTCAAAATCCTTTGCGGAGAAGGTGCCCTCGCAGGCGTAACACCCTTCGACCTTGAAGCCCGGTTCAAGGTCCCCGTGAAGCAGGCACATCATCTTGTTGAACCTGATGTAGTCCAGGACCTCGGTCATAGAACGGAGGGCCTCCCGGAATTCCGGTTGGTCTCGAGAGAGTTCCTTCGCTATCTCATCCGCTGCTTTCGCGACCGTCGAGTCGGCTTCGAGGTTCACCATCATCCCCCTCGTCTTCCTCGCGTAGTTGCTCACCGAGGCTTGGGTGACGCCCAGGCGACTCGCGACCATCTGCTGGGTCATCTGATAGTCGCCCTGGAGCCTCCTCGCCACCATGGCTCTGAGGGCAGGTAGGGCGGACTTCGCCACGATTTCGTATGGGCTTATCAGCCGGGACATCCAATTTCAATAACGTATGTTATAGTCTGTTATATAAGCCGATTCTCCGTTGGGAAGTCACTTTCGCCACCTCCATCCTTGCCAAGCCGCGAAACACCGCAAACTTATTGGATGGGGGTCGTCGGTTTCGAATTCCTTCTTGGGTTCAGGCGCTTTCATGCCCCATGAGGTAGGTTGACCGATTGTCAGGTCAGAACGGTTTCCAGTTGCTTTCACCTCCCCTTGTTGCGGCCTTGAAGGAGAGGGGGTTCGACTCCCCCACAGAGCCCCAGGAGAAACTGCTCCCAATAGTGCGCGAGGGGAAGAATGCGCTCCTGATGGCCCCCACGGGGACAGGGAAGACTGAGGCTGCGATTCTTCCCATACTGGACGCCCTGGTGAGGGAAGGAGAACCGAGAGAGAAAGGGACGAAGCTCCTGTACATCACCCCCCTGCGGGCCCTCAACAGGGACATGCTTGACAGGATGCAGTGGTGGTGCAAGCGCTTCGACATCAGGCTCGGGGTCAGGCATGGGGACAGCTCCCAGGCTGAGAGGACCAATCTGAGCTTCGCTCCGCCGGACATCCTCATCACTACCCCTGAGACGCTGCAAATCCTGCTGGTCGGCAGGAGGATAAGACAGAACCTGGCGAAGCTGAGGTGGGTCGTGGTGGACGAGGCCCACGAGCTGTCAGAAGACAAGCGAGGGAGCCAGCTCAGCGTGGGGCTCGAAAGGCTCCGGGACGTGGCGGAGAAGGAGTTCCAGGTGGTCGGCCTGTCCGCGACGGTCGGGTCCCCTGAGAAGGTGGCACAGTTCTTGGTGGGGAGCGGGAGAAAGTGCGAGGTGGTGCGAGTCCCGGTGGAGAAGAGCCTCTCCCTGAGGGTAGACGCCCCGAGAGCGACCGGGGACGACAAGATACTCGCGGACTCGATCTACTCCTATCCGGAGGTCGCTGCGAGGCTCAGGACGGTGAGGGAGCTTGTTGAGAAGTACAGGTCGGTGCTAGTCTTCACCAACACGAGGTCGGAGGCAGAGGCCCTGTCGAGCCGCTTCAGGGTATGGGACCCCAGCTTCCCCATCGCGGTGCACCACAGCTCCCTTTCGAAGGCGACTCGGGAGGCGGTCGAGAAGGGCCTCAAGGAAGGCAAACTGCTCGGCGTGATCTGCACGAGCAGCCTCGAGCTCGGCATAGACATCGGGTTCCTAGAATACGTGGTGCAGTATAACTCCCCCAGGCAGGTCACGAGGCTGATCCAACGGGTAGGGAGGAGCGGACACAGGATCGGACAGGTCTCCAACGGTCTCGTCATCACCCAGGACTCAGACGACACCCTTGAAGCGGCGGTCCTTTGCCGCAAGTCTGTCATGGGAGAGCTTGAGCCCCTCGAGCCGGTCTTCAACCCCTACGACGTCGCGATACACCAGGTGGCCGGGCTCCTCATCGAGCAGACGAGCTGGAACTTCGACGACCTGATGGCGCTCTTCAGGCGAAGCTACGCCTACGCGGACCTGGACGCCGAGAGGCTGAAGAAGGTCCTCGTGTACATGAGGGAAAGGTATCCGAGGCTCGCCTATTACAGCGAGTCTGACGGGAAGGTGTTCCGAGCCCGGGACATCAAGCCTCTCTTCTCCTACTACTTCGACAACCTTTCGATGATCCCTGACGAGAAGCAGTACCTGGTCATCGAAGGTGACAACTTCGTCGGCACCCTGGACGAGGCCTTCGTCTCGGAATACGGGGAGGTCGGAGTGAAGTTCGTCGAGGCGGGGAGGTGCTGGAAGGTGGAGCAGATCTATGGAAACAAGGTCTACGTCAAGGCTGAAGAAGACCCCACCGGAGCTGTCCCGAATTGGGTCGGGGATGAGATACCCGTCCCAAGGGAGGTCGCCGCCGAAGTTGGCGCAGTGAGGAGGAGGTACGCCGAGGAGCTCTCAAAGGGGACCGAATCAAAGTACCTGGACGAGCTGGTACGGACCTACCCGGTCTCCCGGGCGGTCCTCGAAGAGTCACTGAAGGAAGTGGCCGAGCAGTACGAGGCGAAGCTCCCCATACCTTCGGAGAGGCTAATCACCATCGAGAAGTGGGACAGGTTCCTGGTGATTCAGGCCGCCTTCGGTCATCGGGTGAACAGGCTGCTCGCCAGGGTCATCGGGCACATCGTCTCGGAGAGGATTGGGCAGTCGGTGGCGGTGCACCAGGACCCCTATCGGATAGTCATAGAAGCCGACGTTTCGCCCGCCACGGTGCTCTCCGTCATCGAGGAACTCCACAAGCTCGATCTGGGAGTGGCGACCGAAAAGGCGGTAGAGAGGAGCGGGATCTTCAAGCGGAGGCTGATACACGCAGGGAAAAAATGCGGTGCCATAGCCAAGGATGCGGACTACGCCAGCGTCTCGATTTCGGGGATCATTGAGGCGCTCAGAGACACCCCGGTCTACGAAGAGGCGATGAGCGTAATCTTCCACGACGACTTCGACCTGGCAGGGGCGTCTGACGTGGTCGAAAAGATCCATGCCGGGGCCATCGAGGTCAAGCCGGTGGAGTACGAAGCACTCACCCCCATAGCGCGCATCGGAGTCGAAGAGATCAGCAGGAGAGGGGAGATCGTCTCGCCCGAGAGGCTCAGGGCCCTTCTCAAGCAGTCCACGAGGGCCAGGATAAACGAGACGTTCCTGGTGGCGGTCTGCACCAACTGCTGGAATTTCCTCGAACTCAGGAAGGTCGTCGACCTGGAGGGGCTCGACAGATGCCCCGCCTGCGGCAAGGCCGCCATCGGGCTCTCGACCGACTCCTACGAGAACGTCTTCTCCCTCGCGATGAAAGCGAGGAGCAGGTCGGACCTCCGCGGAAGCAAGCAGAAGCTGGTGGAGTCGCTCAGGAAGTCGTCCGAACTTAGGGCCGAGTACGGCCACGCCGTTGACATACTGGTCGCCGGGAGGGGCATCAGGCTGGCCGACGCCTCGGCCCTGGCCGCGAAGATGAGGAAGGAAGGGAGTGACGTGATCGAGCTGGCGATAGAGGGCGAGAGGGAAGCGCTCCGCAGGCGCTACTTCTTCGCGGCTTCCTGAGCGCGCGAAAGGATCAGGGTCATCAAGGTCTTCTCGTCGACTTCGGCCCGGGTCCTCCACCCTATGTGCAGCATCCCCTTGTCGTCCTGGTCGAGGTACCCCCTCTTGACGTACCTGTCCATGGAGTAGTCGACGCGCCACTTCGGGAACTTTTCGCGGAGGAACTGCTCGACCTCGCGCCGGGAGACGCGCCCTGACTTTGAGTTGACGAAGGCGATGCTGGCAGCGAGGACGGCAAGGTCGTCGATGCGTATCCCAGACGTCTCCGCTTCGCTGATCGTCGGCGGCTCTTTGAACCTCAGAAGGAACCGCGACGAGTCGTCGGTGCCGTCCGGCCCCTTTACCTCGAACACCTCGAGCCCCATCGGCGCCACGTCTTCAGAGAGGACTTCGATAATCTTGCGGTACTCGCGGCCCAGGTGCCTCCTCATCTCCCACCCCTTGACCCCCGGGTTCCGCCCGCGCTGAAGGACGAGCACCTGGAATGCCCTCCTCACCTTCCTCTCCAGCAGCGCCCTGTCTGCGGTCTCTGGCTCCATCAGCTGTCCCCCGTTATCGAGATGGCCACCGACTTCGGGGTCCCCTTTACCCTCTCAGCGAGCGCCTTCGTCCAGATCTTCCCGATGAGGGGCTCGGTCTTCAGCAGCGCCCTCCCCTCGCTTATGAGGAAGGCGAGCAGGTACGCCCTCCTGACCTTGGTCCCATAGCTTTCGCCCTCTATGAACTGGCGGTAGTCCAACCATTCGCCGTTTGACTTTTGAAGGAGTTCGTCGTAGAGGCGGGTCAGGCCGAGTTCGAACTCTTCCGCGGTGAAGACGCCGAGGCTGACCAGGTCTGAATAATCTACGACCCCAGGGACAATCCCGTATGTGCCGAACTGGTTCTTGAAGCGCTCAGACATGGGGGTCAGCTCGCGCCAGTAGACGAAGGCCCTCTCGAGCCCGCGGGAGGACAGCTGGTCCACCTGGGCGATCGGGTGCCAGCTCTTCACGAACGCCTCAGAAAGGGTCTCCTTGGGGAGTAGCTTCAGCTTCAGTTGGATGAGCAGCGGGTCTATGTAGAGGGCGCTGGCCCTCTGCTTAAGCCACTGGTCCTGGAGCTTCACTATCTGGGCGAGCTCGAGCATCGCTTCCGAGTCGACGAGCAGCTCGTCGAGGAACTTCAGCTCGGGGAGGCGCTGCTTCAGGAGCAGTATCTTCTCCCTGATGTCTACGTCGAAGGGGTTGGCGCTGCTCGTCTCCACGTCACGGCAGAGCTCTATCACCCTCAGATAGTCGTCGAGCTTCGTCTGTTCCACTCACTTCAGCTCCTTGACCTCTGACCCGCCGTGCACTGCCTGGACAGTTATGACGTGGGCGCTCTTGTCGAAGACGGTGAGGATGGAGGGGGTTATCACGATGTACTGTGACGCCTCCCTCTGCTTCATCTGAGAGAGTATCATCTTGAACATGGCCTCCCTGTTCTTGGGGTCCATGTGTATGTCGAACTCGTCGAGCGCCCTCAGGGGCGAGACGATCCTCGCCTGCAGCGACAGGAGGAACGCCATCAGCGCCACCGACCGTTCGCCTCCGCTCTGCGTGAACGGGTCGAGGGTGGAGGGCGCGCCGCCTCGGAACCCCACGTAGAGGTCGAACCCGGCATCCTCGATGGCGTCAGCCTGCTCGAGCTTGATGAACCCGCTGGCGTCGGCGGCCGAGAGCACCGCCTGGTAAGCCGGGTCCACCGCCTCTACGAGGTCCTCCATCGCCTTCTTCCAGACTTCCTTGCGCGACCCGAGCTCC
>JAKACC010000070.1 GCA_021796515.1 archaeon
CGTCGGCGATGAAGCCGATCTCCGGGGCTATGGTCCTGTGCTCGCTGAGGTGGCGCGGGGTGTGGGAGAGCTCGGCCCTCCAGTTGGTGCCGAGGTCATAGATCCGGTCGAACCCGCCTGCGATGGTCAGCTGCCGGTGGAGCTGGGGGTCCTGCCTGAGGAACGCCTCCCTTCCATAGTAGTCGATCTTGAAGACCTCCGAACCGCCCTCCGACACCCCGCCGATTATGCTCGGCGTGAAAGCCCTGATGAACCCCGACCCCTGGAGGTACTCTTCGAACCCCTGTACGAGGGCGTTCTCGATGTTGAACACCGCCGTGGTCTCTGGGCGCCTGAGCTCCAGCGACCTCCACTCGAGTCGCGTGTCAAGAGCCGCCGGGGTCACCCCCCTGGGGTCCAGGGGGAGCGGGGCCGCGGACCTGGCGATCACCTCCACCGACCTGGGGACGACCTCGAACCCCTGGCGGGCGGCCTTGCTCTCCTTGACCTCTCCCACGCATGAAATCACGTCCTCCTGTCGGAGCCCCGACACCGTGGCGTAGACCTCAGGATTCACCGTCTTCTTGGGGACCGCGAGCTGCACGATCCCCCGCGTGTTCCTGAGGAGGACGAAGCTGATCCCTCCGAGGACCCTGACGTCGTGGACCCACCCTTCGAGGCGGACTTCGCGGCCGATTCTTTTCCCGAGGTCGGCCGGCGAAAGAGGCTCCTGCATCAGCAAGGGGGTCGGAAGAGCGAGGATAAGAGCTTGGAGAGCGTCAGCCGAAGGTGTGCCTCGGCGCCGCCCTCTCGAGGGCGAAGAACGTCGTGGCGGCCTCGGGGGTAAGCAGACGCATGTTGTATGACAGCGCCAGCTGCTTGGCCTCGTCCGTGACGGTCCCGGGCGGGGAGACGATGCTCACCTGGCACCCAGCGTCGAATTGTTTGGCGTAGGACATGACCACCTCCGCCTCCGTGACGGTGTCGTAGAAGTCGAAGGCGTAGTTGCGGGCGCCGTCTGAGAAGAGAAGGTCGAACCGGTGCTCGACCCCGGAGCTCCCCTGGAGGACGCGCGGTGTCACGGCGCCCAAGCCAGCCTTCAGAGCTCCCACTTCTAGAGCTAGCTTCTCAAACTCCATTCTTCGGCCACCCATACGCGCCGGAGGTTTGCATATAAGGAATGCGTACGCATCGTGTGCGATACACCCGCGCATATATCCAGACCCGGGCCCTTCAAGTGCCTCCTAGACCGGAGAGGCCTCCTGGCCTGACGAGAGGACCCCGCCCCTGCCGAAGCGCCCACCGGCTTCTGGCTGACGGTGCTCTTCGGCGCTGAAGGCCCCCCGGGCGGCGCCTTCGGCGTCCCTCAGGATCCTTAGAGGGCGCTGAAACTGTTGCTCCAGTCGGTGTAGGCGTGCACCGCCTGCGGCGAGACCGAGGGCCTCCTGGCCTTCATTATCTCCTTGAAGTCTGCGATCGTGATCGGCCGGGTCGTCGAGTCCCTGTCCAGCGCGTTGCCTGACTTGAACAGCTCTCTTACCACGCGCAGCTGGACCCCCTGGCATATGTCCTTGATGTCGCTGCCAGAGTACCCTTCGCTGAGCCTGGCGAGGGTGGCGGGTTGGACGTCGTCGGCGAGGGTTAGCGGCGCGGTGTACATCTTGAACTGGGACATGCGAGCTTCGGTCTCGGGGAGCGGTACGAGGATCCTCTTCGGGAACCTGCGTATGAAAGGCTGGTCCAGGCTCCACGGCTTGTTAGTCGCGCCTATCACGTACAGGTGGAGGTTCTTCCCCTTGTCGTTGATGCCGTCAGTCTCCTTGAGGAACTGGTCCCTGACCCTCACCTCGCCTCCTACCTCTTGTCCCCTGGTCCCGAGGAGCGAGTCGATCTCGTCCACGAACACGATGACAGGCTTGTTGTCGGCGAGCATCTTCCTGGCGTTGTTGAAGAGCTTGGCGACGTTCTTCTCGCCCTCGCCGAGCCACTTGCTCATTATCGACGCCGCGTCTATCGAGATGAAGTAGCCGTCTATCTCTGCGGCCGTCGCGGCCGCGATCATGGTCTTCCCGCAGTTGCCGCTCCATACGGCCTTGCCGTTACGCCTAACATAGATGACGTGGTTTTGGACAGTCACGTCCCAGACCATGCCCGAGTAGTCTTCCCATTGCTCTATGCTGGGCTTGTCGACTCGCGTTTCGCCTCTGCGATATAGGATACTCAGCCTGTAGTTGGCCGTCGTCCGAGTTATCGTCCTCTCCTTTCCATCCGCCCCGACGATAGTGGCTGTGGAACCGGCTTCCGTGTGGACCACGTAGTTGCACGCCAGGCCCGCCTTGAGGGAAATTTCCATCAGGTCGTCCCGCAAGCGCGGCGAGGAGGTTTGGCAACGCACCCTGGTGGCGCCGACCTCGGCTTCGTCTACCTCGTGCGTCCCATCGCCTCTCGCGTAATACTCTAGGATGCTTCGCAGGAGGGCTGGGGATAGGTCCTTGATTTCATCCGGAATGTATTTGGTGTATTTGTCGCCAATCGGCCAAAGGAGCTCGTATAGCTGTTTATTGAGGACTGACACGCGCCCGTCTGAAGAGAAATGCGGGTTGAGCCCCCACCTCTTGAGGCTGTCGTATGCGAAGTTGAGGAGGTCCTGGTCCAGGTTCCTTATCCCGACGTGGTAACTGCCTCCCCAGTATGCGGTGTAACCCTCGGCAAGCCAAAGCCCGAAGAACGGGGCCCATTCGGACATCGGTATCCTGATCTCCTCGTGCTTTGGCCCACTCCCTGACCCGCGCCGGGGCAGAAGAACGAATTCCCTGTCGATACCCCGCCACCTTGCATCCTTCTTGTAATAGGGGTAAGTGTCCCCGTTGCCCCTTCCAAACACATCGTCTGGGCGGGCAAAATCGTACTTCACCTTGCCCTGCTGAGCCTTCTTCCCTACCCAGAGCTGATGGTCGGGTGTGACTCTCAGGCTGACTTGGGTGGATTCCAGGCGGTACATCTTTCCTTCGTAGTGATATTGGATCTTTCGTACTATCGGGTGGTACTCGAGTTCGTTCGTGGCGGGGTTGAGCGTGGCCACGACCTCGTCATCGGCCAGTTCGGTGTATTTCTTCCATCCCCGTTTGGTAAGGATCTCTGTCTGTTCGTCAAAGCAACCTGGCGGGCCGTAAAGTAGGATGCCCCTTGGCCAGCCGAGCTTGAAGAGGTCAGGGCGCAGATAAGGGAAGACGATCGACTCGCGTATCGCCATCTTGCAGTCGTCTAGCCCTATCACGTCGTCCCACTTGACGTCGGGCTTCTCGGTGACCACGAGCTCGCTGAAGGACGCCTTCAGCTGCTGCACGACCTGGGGGCCCTTGGGGGAGTTCTGGCTGGCGCTCGTCGCGGCCGGGGTCCCTGCTGCGCCGCCGCTCCCCTGGGAGGGCTGGGGGGACCAGTCGGACTCCATGGCCTGGTCCTGGGGGAGGAGGCCGTGGGCGGCCTGTATCGCCTTCACCCTCTCCTGGTAGGCCATCGCGCGCTCGGTGTACTGCTTGTTCAGGCGGTAGTCAGGGTACAGGTGGACGAGCTTGACAAGGGTGGAGATCGCCTTCTGGTACATCTGGATGGCCATCCCGTGGGCCCCCTGGGAGTCCAGCCTGATTGCCTCGGACGCGTACTTCTTCGCGTCGTCCTCCAGCTCCTTGGCCGCTACGACACTCAACTGCCAGCCCCTCCCGCCTCCCCTACCTTTACCTTCCCCTGGGCCATGAGGGTGAGCATCGCCTGCTCCACCTCGTCCGAGGGCATGTTCAGGACCGTCGAAGCATCGGTTATGTCGACGCTCCCGTTGTGGATCGCCGCGTACTGGAGGACCTGCTCCTCCGTCTCAGCCGCCGGCCTCGGCTCGTAGACCGTCCCCAGGATCTGGGCCTCCTCGTCCTCGTCCCCTCCGGCGGCCAGCAGCGGGATCCTCTGCTGGATCTCGGGGGCTTCCCTCTGTATTAGCCTGGGGGACACCCTGAGGGTCTGCTTCATCTCCTCGGCGCGCTCCTCGGCTAGCTTCCTCGCCTGCTCTACCAGCTCCTCGCCGCTGTCGGTCCGGATGTTCAGGTGTATGTCTGGAGAGATGGTCCCCATCCCGACCATCGTCTCGTTGAGAGCGTCGCTGATCTGGGTCGAAGCCTGGTCGAGCGAGGGGGCCAGCCCCTGGACCGTCTTGTTGATCTTGCTCAGCACCTTGAACGCCATGCTCATGTGGGCCATCACGTCGCCTACGTCGACGATGCTTTCCAAGCGGAGGACCACCTGGACGAGCGCGAGCTCGCTCGCATAGACGACCTTACCCACCTTCCTCAGCTCCGCCCATTCGTTGGCGTAGATGGTCGCCTTCGTCTGGTCTTTGCTCAGCATCGCCCTGACGGTGGTGTCGAAGAGGGCCTTCCGCCTCTGCTCCAGCCTCCCCCTGAGGTTCTCGAGCTCCTTGCGGTGGTACTCTATCTCCTTGATCGTCGACGCCAGCTTCGGCTTTATACTGTCCTCTCGGTGAAGACCAAAAGCACGCAGAGGTGCGCCAGACGGCAAGGACGGCGCTTAAAAGTCACCCCCCTGATAATCACGGGCTAGGTCAAGACTATCAAGACTAACAGGTGAATTTACTGTAGTGATTCCTTTCTCTCCGCCGGAGCCTCCCTCCCTGGGGCGTGGCGGGGCCATGGCGTTTCCCAACGCCTACGTCAGCACGGACGAGCCCCCCCGGAGGTCGGTGGCGGCCAGGGCGCTCTGCGTCGCGGCCGTCGCCGGGGTCGGGTATCTGGGCCTCGTGATCCTGGTCTTGAGCGTGGCGACGAGCGCTTACAGCCCCGTGACCCAGATGGCGAGCGACTACGGAGTCGGCCCCTACGCGTTCTGGATGAACTCGGGGTTCCTCGTCGCGGGGGCGGGGTTCGTCTCCCTGGGAGCCGTCCTCGCGGTCTCCCACAGGGGGAGGACTCAGAGGGCGGGAGGGGCGCTCCTCGTGCTGGCCGGGGCGATGCTGATCGCGAGCTCGTTCAACGCCACGGACATCGAAGGCGCGGCGGCTACGTTCCATGGAGCGGTCCACAACGCTGCGGGGGTGACCTTCTTCCTGGCCGGTCCGGCCGGGGTCGTCCTCGCGGGGAAGGGGTTCGGGCGGTTGTGGTTAGCCTGCGTGCTTGCCGCCTTCGGCGCCGCGGCCCTCGCTCTGGCCGTCAACGCCGCCATCGGCCTCGGAGCGGCGGGGTTTGTAGAGCGCCTGGCTATCCTGGCGACCTTCGGGTCAGCCGTCCTCACGGCTGCGCAGGTGTACAGAGAGTCTTAGCTTTCGCTGGGAGCGATTAAAACAGAGGGGTGAGGGTTCCCCGCTTAGTACGAGGTACCCTCAGTAGAGGTAGCTTCGGCAGACGGGAGGGATGTCGGTATCTCTGGGAACTTCTCGCGCATGCGGGTCTCTGCCACAGCAGAGGCCTCTGCGAGTATCTTCTCAGCGTCCTCGTTGGCCGCTTCGAAGTTCAGCGAGTACCCACCGACCGTCCCCGCGTCTACCAGGATGCTACTCAGCAAGCCAGAGATCTCTCCGATCTCGCTCTCCGCCTCAGGCAGCACGCCCACCAAGCCTTGCTTGACGTTGCGTATCACTGACATCGCCGGGGTCAGGGTGACTACGATGTCACCTAGCTCTGTGATTGTGTTGAGTCTGAGCACTATCTGCTCGAGCGCGAGCTTGGCCTGAGTGACCATCTTGTTCATCTTCCTGATCTCGGCCAGCTCGTTTGCGAAGACAGATGCGTGCTGCGTGTCGTGTTTCTGTAGAGAGCTCACGACCTTTGCGAAGATCGAGTTGTCCCTCTCTCTGAGTTTGGTGGATGTGGAGTCGAGTTTGGCGACTTGGACTTGGATTTGTCTGACGGCGAGGTCGAGTCTTGGCTTCAGGGGCCCTGGGTTCCTTACGGAGTCCTTGACC
>JAKACC010000071.1 GCA_021796515.1 archaeon
AGACGGCGTAAACCCGTGCCGGTCCCTATGTCAGGCCAGGAACTTCTTTTCGAAGTACGCCAACAATCTGTCGGTGTTGTAAGCCTCTCCGAAGACCTTGGTCTGGAGGACCTTGGGAGGATACGTGGCGCCGTACCTGTGTATGTTCGTTCCCAACCACTTCTTGAGACTGATTATGTCCTTCTTCTCTAACGCCTCGCGTATCGCGTCTCCGTCCTTCATCTTGTGCCAGATCATAGCTGCCACTATGTTCCCCAGCGTGTATGTCGCGAAGTACCCGAATGAACCTCCGCTCCAGTGGACGTCCTGCAACGCCCCTTCGGCGTCGTTCTTCGGCCTGACTCCCAGATACTCATCGAAGGTGTCGTTCCAGATCTCCGGCACTTCACTTGGCGTCACCTCGCCAGCGATTATCTTCTTCTCGACGTCGTACCTCACGGCAGTGTGGAAGTTGTAGGTCAGTTCGTCAGCTTCTACCCTGATGAAGCTCTTCCTTACTGTGTTGAAGTAGAGATAGAGCTGCTCGTCATCGTAGCGCTTTACGAACGGCAGGTTCTTTCCAAGCGTCGGGCGGAGGAGCCTGACGAACTCCCTGCTTCTCCCGACCACATTCTCCCAGAACCGGGACTGTGACTCGTGGACTCCGTAGGAGGCGCCATCGGCGAGTGGCGTATACGCCAGTTTTGCGCCGACTCCAAGGCCGTAGATAGCATGCCCGCTCTCATGGATCGTGCTGAAGAGGGATTCCTTGAATGACCTCCCCTCGTACCTAGTGGTAATCCTCACATCGTCTGACGCTATCTGAGTGGTGAATGGGTGGGTGGAGACGTCCATCCTGAACCTGTCGGCGGGCATCTTCAAGAGCTCGACTACGTCGCCGTTCACCCGGGCCATCGCCTCTGTATCGTAAACCACCGACTCCAGGGGGTGCTTCGGCGGGTAGATCCCTTCGGCCGTCACCTTCTCGAGGATGCGCCTGCTCTTTGGAATCAGCGCCGCGTAGACATCATCGGCGTCACTCACAGTGAACCCCTCCTCGAACATGTCCAGCAGGGCGTTGTAGGGGTGCCCCGAGTACCCCAGCCTATCGGCCACTTCTCTCTGCAGCCTTACAATATTCTCCAAATGCGGCCTGAACAGCCGAAAGTCAGACTTCTTGCGAGCAGTCCTCCACACCACAGTAGCTTCCGTGGTCACTCTTTGGATCTCGTCCACGAGCTCGGGGGGGATCTTCAGATAGTAGTCGAGGCTCCTCCGAAGCACCCTTACGATCCCCATCTCCCAGTCGTCCAGATTCCTCGCCTTCTCGGCCTTCTTCACCAGTGGGTCGAGGCTCACCGTCGCCTTCTGTGCCAGGACCGCCAGCTGACCGGACGCCATCCCCCTAGGCTTCGACCCTGCCTCCGGCATGTGTGTCTCGGTGTCCCACCCGAGCACTGCCATCGAATGGCCAAGCGCCCAGACCTGCGTGTATCGTTTCAGGATGTCGCGCACAACAGGGTTAACCAACTTCGGTCGGCACAAGGTCTACCCCAGACCATTTTTCAGGCTTTGGAAGAGGCTTGGTCGTACCGGGCTTCTGTAAGGCACATGCAGCGTTAAGACCAGGTGACCCAGAAGGGCGCCCATAGGGTTCGGGCAAGAGAAGGGCGGTTCTTCCTCGCGGTGCTGTTCCGCCGCTTTACGGCGAATGCCCGGCGCGGAGCGGTGGCAGGACGACTTCCACGCGATGAGAGTGACGATATCTCTTATCTTGTACTTCAGGGGTCGGGCACCGTGCCCGCAATAGGCCACGGAGTTCCCGTCTTCAGGCCGTTGACATACTCTGTGACGACCTGGTGCGCCGGGTTCGACAGGAGCGCCTCGAGCCGTATCTTCGGGTTGGCCCGGAGCATCTCCCGGAGCGATTTCAGCAGGTCACTAGGCTTCTTGACCGAGTCTCTCTTCGCTTCTGAAACGACAGACTCATGGTCACACACCACGGTGAACCTCCCGAACGAGTCCTTCAGTTCTTCAATGGCGAACATTATCGCGAGCACCTCTGCGTCGTCGCTCTCGTTCGCCTCCACCTTCCTGACATTGTGTTTCCTCTTTCCTTCGACGACGTAACCGACATACGTTTCCTTTGGGAGGAATGGGTCATGCATGTTCAGTATCTTGGCGTCGACGAAGACCCTGGGGGGTTTCGCCAGTCCGGGGAGTTTCATGCCTTTCATGGCTACAGGACCATCCGCACTTAAATGACGCCGCAGGCTCCGAACACATGCTGCCCTGGTTCGACAGGCTGCCTGCTGGCGCAGGCCATGGCGACGCTTCCCCGGGCCAAGGAGGAGAAGATACTGGCATAGGCGCCAGGAAGGGGGTCCTCGTGATGCAGATAACACGTCGACTGTCGGTTGGGCAGAACCAGAGCGCTCCAGAGTTAACTACGGTCACGGGGAGGACACGGCCGTGCCATCCTTCGACCTCCGCCCCTGGAGAGTGGTGTACTCTGTCGTCAACGGGACGAGCCGGAGGTACACCTACTTCCGCTTCCTCCCCGACCTGACACTGGAGGTGGTCCTCCCACGAGGCCGTCGGGTTGACGTCGAGGCGGCAATCAGGGACAAGGCGCCATGGCTGCGAAGGGAGTATGTGCGCGTGTCGCGGACCAGGAAGGTCCTCGACAGGGACATGGTTATGCTCGGCGGGGAACTACTCCGGGTCGTGTACGTAGACGGTGCTGCAGACCGTTTCGTTCCCGACCCGGCGAGGGGGGTCGTCGAAGTGCAGACCACCGATAGTCGGATGCTGAGGGAGTTGGTCCGCAGGTGGTTTCTCCGGGAGAGTTCGGCATACGTCGTCCGTAGGGTGACGGAGCTGGCTCCGAAGGTCGGCGCAAAGCCCACGAGGGTGGACGTGAGAGAGATCAACAAGTGGGGGTACTGCACCCGCAACGGCAGACTGTCGTTCAGTTGGCAACTGGCAGCGCTCCCGGAGCGGCTCCGAGAATACGTCGTCCTCCACGAGCTAACACACTTGGTAGAATTCAACCATTCCCGCGCGTTCAAAAGGAAACTAGAAGCGGTGTGCCCCGACTTCAGAGAAAGAGAAAGGGAGCTCGACCTCATTGAGCCCTACGATAGGCTCCGTCTCCCATAGGGGCGAGACCACATCAGCTCTGGGGTGCCTGTTTCCCGAACTTCTTCCTGTTCCACAAGCTCACGGCGACGTAGAGGACGAAGATGACCACGATGATGACGGGGTCGTCGAAGAGCCTGAAATAGACGAGAACGACCACCAGGGCCGCTATCACGGGGAGCGCGACAAACAACTTCGCCTTTGGGTTCAACTTCCAGTCCGAGCCCTCCTTGTCAGGGATAAATATCGAAGCTGGCAGGTCGTGTCCGTGAGCTACCAGCTTACAGGCGCCCAGGAACGGAGAAGGAACAACGAGACCAAGGCCAACGAGTATTACGAAAGGGTCAGGAAGCAGGAGCAGGAGCTCCGTGACCTCCAGGCTCAGCTTGCTAACACGGAGAAGCAATATGCCGATCTCCAGGCGCAGAAGATGGAGATGGATGGCAAGATGCGGACGCTCAACGCATCCATGGACGCTGCGAACAGGTCCCTCAACGACCTGAAGGCCAGGATAACCGGCAAGAGGCAGGGCATCGACAGGGACCAGTCGGAGATGGAGCGTTACCAGAGCGAGGTTGTCAGGCTAGACAGGGAGATTGGCGAGCTCATGAAGCAGCGACGGTAGGGCCGAGCGCCCACGAGAACACGGACCCAGTTTTCCTTACGGAATCAGATGGCGAGTCCGAATCCCTGGACGAATGACTCGGCTTTCCTCATCTCAATCAGAAAGCCTACCCCTTTCGGAGTCAGGCTGTAGGTCCTGTTCTCGCCCTCCATCTTCACAGCGACCAGTTGCTTGGAGGTGAGGTCGTCCAGGTATTTGACCAGTCTCTCATGAGAAAGGTTCGCTCTGTACAGGATGTGGGTCGGCTTCGCTTCCCCTTCGTCTCTGATGGCGTTGAGAATGTCCAGGTTTATCCTGAGGACGCTCCTCTGTCTCTCACCCAGGGCCGATCACTTCGCTCCTTATCACGAAAACGAGGAGAGACAAAAAGCCCAGGAACTGGACACCGGTCCCTATCAGGTAGAGCTTGGCCCCCACGGTCAGCAAAGACAGCAGGAGAATCGCATGGGCTACCAGTATGAAGCCGAAAGCCATCAGTATCATGGCAGAGAACCTCCCTTTCCCCTGCGACCGGAGGAGGAACCCCTGGAAGACTATGAACCCAAGCAGCAGCGTCGCGACGAAGTAGCTCAGTAAGGAAAAGCCGAACAGCCCCGCGGCCCTCCCGACGAGTAGAAGTGACGCCGCTGCTGCAGCCTGGCGGCCGTAGGCGGCCCTGCCGTATCCTACAGCTATCACGAGGTAGGCGACCATCTGGACGGTGAGATAGGTGAACGACGCGAGCCCGGCGAGGAACTTGTCCACTGGGAGGTCTACCAAGAGCTGACCGGTCCCCAGGGACGTCACGGCATCCAAAGCCAGCCCGACGCCGAGGAGCATGAACCCAACGCTAATAGCTGAGAGAACCGAGCTCCTGACGACCCTGTTGGCCCTGTAGGCGTAGTAGCTTGTCAGGAGAGCGACGAAGGCGCTCGGGATGTTGAGCGCGAAGTTGACTAGCGCGCCACTGGGCATCCGGACCCTTTGAAGCGCTCGCGCAGCTTTAACCTTTAGGACTCTCGCTAGAGACGGAACGTCCAGACGTTCGTTTCCGCCTCGCTATATACGGCGTCCGTTTAATCAGTCCATCACTGAAATGAACACAAAGAAGACAGCAGTCGCGGCAACACTCGGGGTGTTCGCCATCCTGGCGCTGCTCATCGCGTATCCCGCGGTGGCGGCATCGGAGGCGCCCCCCAGCAGTACAACACCACAACAGCTCCTACAGAGATCTGGTCGGCTCGGGTCCCAGCAGGTCCACCTCTCGGTGGGCCAGACCATCACCCTGACAAGCGTCGCCGGAGGGTACACCATCGTTGGCGACCCAGGAGTCAACGGCACCGCCTCCGGGGCGATGACGCTCCGGGTCACCGGCTCACTAGCAGGCGGATACACCATCTCAATATCGGGCGGGAGCCTGAATATCAATGGCACCACATTCATCATTTCCGCCGGGTCAGCAGAGCTGGGCATCCACGGACGCCTGATGGTCGGCCAAGGTCAGATTACCGGGGGCCAGTTCCTCTTCCAAGCCAGGAACATCGGGAGGTTCGGCAACACGGACTACGGCGTGCTACGCGTCGACATCTCCAGCGGATCCTTCCAGTTGGCCGTTCGACTGCTCGTGACAACATTGGCATAGAGGCGCGGGCGCCGCGCCTCCACACTCATTTTTGACGGCAGCTGTTCGTCAGGCGCCTGGCAAACGAGGAATCCCCCAGCCACATGGAAGGAAGCGCTCGCCTAGGAAGGGTTAGACGGAAGAAGCGCTGCTCTGCCGACGACCGACTCAGCAACCTTCCGACAGCCATGCTCCGAATAGGTCTCCCAGGCACCCCAGTTGTCAAGTCCACGTGTAGTCGCCAGGGAATTGTGGGCGAGGGCCTCACACCTTACCGCCCCCAAGTCTAGGTGGCACATCCCCTTTCCCCGGTAGCTGCTGATGGTCGCCACGCTCGATACAACACAGATTTCAGCCAGCGTGACCATGACGCTGACTATTGAGACCAGACCCCTGTCCTCCCGGACTCGGGACGTGACAGTTTCTTTGAATGCTCCTACGCGTAGCGCTGCTGCCTCAGCCACGAGTGAATGGCCAGGGAGGCAACCGCCTCCATGGTGGTGTTCCTTTCCTCAGCGG
>JAKACC010000011.1 GCA_021796515.1 archaeon
CCCCAGCTTTCACCCCTCACCGTCGAGCGCGTTCTGGCGGACCGCCTTCGCCACTGGTGGTCTTCCGCGGATCAAAGGATTTTACCCCTACACGCGGAGTACCGTCCGCCTCTCCCGCCTCCTAGTTCCGCGGTATCCTCTGCGGGCCAGCCGTTGAGCAGCTGGATTTGACAGAGGACTTACGGAACCGGCTACGGGTGCTTTAGGCCCAATAATCGTCCCGACCACTCGAGGAGCTGGTATTACCGCGGCGGCTGACACCAGACTTGCCCTCCCCTTATTCCCCGGCCTTTTTACAGCCGAGAAAAGCCACCTTTAGCAGGCGGCACTCGGACTAGCCTCGTCACGCTTTCGCGCATTGCGAAGGTTTCGCGCCTGATGCGCCCCGTAGGGCCTGGACCCTTGTCTCAGTGTCCATCTCCGGGCTCCTTCTCTCAAAGCCCGTACCGGTTACAGGTTTGGTGGGCCATTACCCCGCCAACAGCCTGATCGGCCGCAGTCCCATCCTGGAGCGGTTCGCACAGAGCATACCCGTGCGCCCTTTTGGACGGCCCCTCCTTCCAGATGAGGCCATCTATCGCGGATAGGCCCCAGTTTCCCGGGTTTGTCCGCGTCTCCAGGGCAGGTTGACTACGTGTTACTGAGCCGTACGCTGCGTGCCTGTAGCCAAGCACGCACAACTAACATGGCTAAATCCCAATCCGATAGCAGTCGGGTCCGGCAGGATCAACCGGAGTCGATTATCGAGGAGTACGACCACGCATTTCTGCGAGGTGTAAAGCACAACCCACGTCAGATCTAACCGAAGTCAGATCTCCACTTTTGTGCGCGCATCTGGAGGTCGTGCGTTTCACCGCGTTAGGGCTCGGCCCTTTTGCTCGAGGCAGACGCCGCCAATTAATGCGCAGAAACGTCCACGGTCGGGGGTTCGTATATATGCATTCCCGTGTGAAAATGTGCCATTCCAGCCAACCTTCCCCCGTGGAGCCGCGGTAGATTCTCAGGGGTTCAGCAACTCCCCCAGCGACCATGCGGGGGAGGCTAGGACTTCATCCCGTATCCTTTGGCTGCGAGCTCCTTCTCAAGCCGGGAGATTTTCTCGTGGTCACGATAGACTATCCACCCGGTGACCGGCGCGGCCAAGGCCAAGACATATGCGGGGAAGAGGAAGGCCACCAGGCCGACCAGGACTACAAAGGACGCCATCCCCGCGAGCTCCATCTTACCTTCGGGTTTGCTCATGCCTGGCATGTCCGGGAGGCCGCTTGATAGGCCTTCGCGCCAGTCCAGTCAGAGGAGCGTGATCCGGCCTACGGGCCGGTAGGTTACAAGGAATACTTGACCAGGAGACTCCGTAGGACGTCCGCGACGTCCTCGGATTTGTCAGTCGTGGTCTCGAGATACTCGTAGACCTCCTTCTGCTTAATGATATCGAAGGGGGATGCGCCGGCCTCCGGGGAGGCAAACAGAGACCTCAGGCACTTGTGGAGAAGGTCGTCGGCCTCATTCTCCAGTTCGTGTATCCTGATGGCAGCCCCGTCTATGACGGCGGTCGCGCCGCTCCCTTTTAACGAGGCGACGGCCTTCCTAATCTCGCGGACCTGACCGAGGATGAGCTCTGAAAACTTCAGCGTCTCGGGGGTGACACGGCCGAGCTTGTATACTTCCATCCTTGATGTGGAGGCATCGATGAAATCGAGCGTGTCATCTAGGGTCTTGAGCAGCTTCGTGATGTCGTCCCTGTCTATGGGGGCCACGAACTTCTTGTCGAGTTTGACGAAGGCTTCGTGTATCAGTTCGTCCCCCGTGTGCTCCAGTTCCTTGATCCCTGCCGCGAGGTTCGCAACGTCGACATCTGCGTCAGGACTAGGCATTGCGGCTAGCCTGTCGTGGAGGAGCTCGGCGGCGGCCAGAAGGTTGGCCGAAATCATGTCGAAGGTGTCATAGAACGACTTGAAGATTTCGGAGACGTCGTCGAGGGAGAGCCGTTTGGTCTCTATCCCCATGAAATAGGTCAGCACGCCACCGGCGAGGCAGGCCGCGCCGACGAATGCCAGCATTGCGTCCCGGCCAAGGGTTGCGTAAATCAGTGGAAGGAAGAAGGTCGCCACCACGGCGCCTATCTTTCCCACCGTAGCTGCTAGGCCATGACCTGTTCCTCTGAGTCTCGTCGGGAAGAGTTCCACCGGATAGATCCATGTGGTCGTGTTAGGGCCGGCGTTCTCGAAGATGTAGAACACTGCGATGGGAATCGCCAGCAGGAGGAGAGTAGAGGCATGGAGGATGGCTGCAGCGAGCAGAGGGATGGCCATCCCGAAGAATCCTACCGTCTGCAGCGGCTTGCGGCCGACAACGTCCACCAATGCGATGGCGCAGAGGTAGCCGATCCCCGCGAAGACGAACAGCTCACCTGACGTGACCACCGAAGCCAGCAGAGGACGGGTCGGCCCGTAGATGTCAGCGATCAGGAATGGTGTGAGTATCCCTATCCCGTAGACCCCCACGTCCACGAGGAACCAGCTCGCCGAGGTGAAGAAGACCCGCCGCGAATAGGGAGAAAGGAGAAGCTCTCTGACTGAGACTCTTTCGTTTATGGCTTCGAGGGTCTCTTCAGGGACCTGGTACCCGAAAAACCCAGACAGCACCTTCCGCGCCTCGTCCGCCCTGCCGTGAGAGAGATACCAGCGTGGGGTCTCTGGCATTTTGGTCCTGGCCGTGAGCGCGACCAGGGCGGGGACAATCCCGGAGAGGAGCATCCACCGCCAGACGTCAGGCCCGAGGTGCGCCTGGACCAGCAGTACGCTGACGATTACCGCGCTGATCAGACCGAGCCCCTGGAACGAGAAGACCGAGGCGATTAGCTTCCCACGATGCCTGTTGCTTACGAACTCGGTGACGTATGAAGCGCTGATAGGATAGTCAGCGCCTATCCCAATCCCGAGGAGGAACCTGAATAGATAGAGCTCCCACAGGTTCTGAGAGAGCGCGGAAGCTGCCGCGAAGACGACGAAGAACACCAAGTCGGCGACATAGAGCTTCTTCCTGCCGAGTCTATCGGCGAGGTTCCCGAAGAGCACTGCCCCGAAGACGGCACCGAGCAGGGCGGCCGACGTTATCAGCGCGGTGTCGAACGCACCACTGATGTATGGGATGAACAGTATGGCTACCCCTATGATGAACAGGTCGTAGCCGTCCATGAAGACTCCCGCTCCGGACAGGACGAGGACTTTGATGTGGGACCAGGTGATACGGCCCGACTCGATTTGGCCGATGAGCGAACCTGTAGCCGGTTCCTGCAACTCGCTGCTGGGCTGCATTTTTAGGGTTGGGGATGCACCCGGACTGACCGTTCTTAAGGGGTGAGATGGGCTCCCACTGGCTCAACAGATACGTCTTTGCGCCTCGCGGTAGCGCTGCACGAGCCGCTCCTTGACCCGCTGGCTTGCGAAGGATGACCTGAAGGCGTTCTCGGCGAGGGCGTCGACCTGGTCCATCCCGAACCCGTACTCCGAGCAGACTCTCGAGTACACCTCAGAGAGGTCCCCCCCTGTCCAGAGGGAAGGGTCGTCTGAGTTGAGAGAGACCGACACCCCCTCCTTCAGGAGGCGGTCTATGCCGAGGTCCTTCGTGGTCTTGATCTTCCCGAGGACCAGGTTTGAGACCGGGTTCATCTCGATTCCGACCGACCTATCCAAGACTGTTGAGAGCAGATTCCTTTCATGCGACAGGTGGATGGCGTGGCCCAGCCTGTCGGCTCCCATCGCCAGCGCGGTCTTCATGTTTGCGACGTCCTGCCGCCGGGACCCTGCATCCTCGCCTGCGTGTATCGTTACCTTCAGTCCCGACGAAGTGGCGAGCCTGAAGGCCCTTTCGAACTTTTCCGGCGGGTTTCCCGCTTCGGGCCCGCCGAGATCCAGGGCGACGGCGACGCCACTCCTGACTGCAGCCCGGGCCACTTCTTCACCCAACCCGGGAGGCGACTCCCTTCCTATGGCGACTATCAGAGAAGTCTCCACACCGTACCGCTCAGTGCCTTCGGCGAGCCCCTCGGCCATGCTGGAGATGACGCCACCCAGGGAGAGCCCTTCGGCGGTATGGTACTGGGGCGCGAACCTCCCCTCGGCGTAGACGACTCCGTCGTCGTTCTGCCCCTTCAAGTATGAGACCCCAGCTTCGCGAATCGTCTCTTCTGTCTGCAGTAGCCTGGTTATGGGGTAAAAGCGACGGATGATGTCGTCGAGCATTGAGACGTACCCGTCTCCCTTGATGTGTCCCATGAAAGCGGAGACGCTCTCCAGCTCCGCGCCCTCGGGAGTGACCACCTTCCTGTGGTGCTTTCTTGCTATGCGGAAGAGCTCTTTCGGAGAGATGGACCCGTCGATGTGGCTGTGAAGATCGGCCTTTGGGAGGGCCCTGACGGCTGCAGGAGAGATGCGCGTGGGCCCCGGCCTTGATGGGTGGTTATTAATCCGGCCCCCCATCGAGGGACGCTTCAGAGCCCGTAAACTCCCTGATTGAGCCTAGGAATCAGGGCGGTGAGGACGCACTGCTCCGTCAGATCCGCCCTCGACATCTCCCCTTTGGTCAGGAACTTCACCAGCCCGCCCTTATCCCCGATCTCGTCGATGCCGCTGACCTTCTCTGCCCAGCGCTCGAGCTCCGACTCATTTTCAAAAAGGGCGTTCATCGCCTCACTTGGAAGGGAGTAGCCGGCCGAGTGGCCGAGAGACACCCTCCCCGAAGGGTCGACAATCGCAGCGAACTGATTATCAAAGTAGACATCACCGATCGTGAATATGCCCGCCTCGACCCCGACACCGAGGACGCCACCTGCCTTCGAAAGGGCGAACTTCGCCCGGGCGGTGGCTCCCGCCACCATCTCCTCGAGCCCCCTGGGCTGGGCTTTGGCCACCTCAGAAGCGTCGACGGGCCTGAGTTCGGTGTCCGAATAGTACTTCGAGAACCCTTTCCTGATTCCTTCGACCTTGGCAGGGTTCTTCGTGCCTACCGCCACTATCATGGAAGGGGAGCGGTTCTTGGGCGATTTAACCGTGAGACGCAAGAGGTCCCGGGAGCGGCTGACTAGGACAGCTCGACCAGCGTCAAGTAGAAGCGTGGAAGGCCCAGCCTTCCATCCCCCTGAACCTCGGAAGCCGTCCTAGATCCTTAGGTCGTCGATGAGTTTGTCGATGTTGGTCAGCGGCGTCCCGTCGGGCCGGGCGATGTCCTGGGCCGCCGGCGGATTGGTCTTGTAGGACGGGCTCCGAACCGCAAGGCGCTCCTCGTAGGTGGACACGAACTCGTTCTGGTAGAAGACCCCGATGGGCGTGTGGTCCCCGAACTCGAATGTCTTCAAAATCGCCTGTTGGACCTTCTTCTCCATCTCCTCCTCGTCGTCTTTGTGGACCACGCCGTCGTATCCGGTCTCCTCCAGTTTGTAGGTCCTCGGCTGCTGTTTCCCCGCAGCGTCCAGATTCCCTTCGCCGGCCCAGTACTCCTTGGTGAGGAGGTCGTTGTAGGTCGGGCAGGGCTGCAGCACATCGAGGAAAGCGTACCCCTTGTGCCTGATTCCCTTGATGATCAGGTCCTTCAGGTGGCGGACATCGTAGGAGTATCCCCTGGCCACCCATGTGTAGCCCGAAGCGATGGCGAGCATCAGAGGGTTGATCGCCTGGTTGACGTTCGGCGAGGGGAGGGACTTCGTCTTCTTCCCCAGCCCGAGAGTGGGGGACGCCTGCCCCTTGGTGAGGCCGTAGACCTGGTTGTCGTGTACGATGTAAAGCATGTCCAAGTTCCTCCTCCCCGAGTTGACGAAGTGGCCGGCCCCGATTCCCATGCCGTCGCCGTCCCCACCCTCGACCACGACTTCGAGGTTCGGGTTGGCGAGCTTGATCCCGGTCGCGAATGGGACGGCGCGGCCATGAAGAGTGTGGACGCCGTACGTCTTGATGAAATGGGGCGACTTGGAGGAGCAGCCCACGCCAGAGACCACCACCGTGTTGCTCGGGTCCAAGTTCATCTCAGCCAAGGCCATCTGGACGGCGTTCAGGATTCCAAAGTCGCCGCAGCCGGGGCACCAATCGTTGTGCGCCGTCGTCTTAAGGTCTGAGAGCTTAAGCACCATGCCTCAGGACCACCTTTGCCGGGGCCTTCCCTTCCTGAATTGCCTTCAAAGCGTCGTAAATCTCTTCCGATGACATCGGCCTTCCGTTGTACTTTACGACCAGTTGTTCGATGGGGAGGCAGGTCTGCTCGCGGACCACCCCTATCAGCTGCGCAGAGTAGTTCATCTCGATGCCCACCACCTTCTTCGCCCTAGAGAGGACGTTGGTCACGTATTCCGTGGGGAAGGGGTTGACGAGCCTAATCTGGATGAAGTTGACGCTGATGCCATCCTGCTCCAGCCAGTCCATAGCGTCGAGTATGGCACCTTTGGTGGACCCCCAGCTTACCACTGTGATGTCTGCCTTCTCAGGGCCGAAGAAGTTGAGTCTCTCGGAGATCGGAATCTCCTTGTCGGCCAGGACAAGCTTCCCCATCCTCTTCTCCATCATAAGGTCGCGGTTGGTCGGGTCTTCGCTGATGTGGCCGTGCGCGTCGTGCTCGTCACCTGTGTGCCAATAGACGCCTCCTTTGGTCCCTACTGGGGGACGGGGAGAGATGCCATTCGGGGTGTGTGCGAAGCGCTCGAACTCGCCGTTGACCGCGTTAGTGATCTCCTTGAGATAGAGCCCCCTGTTGATTTTGATCCTGTTTACGTCGAGGACGGGGAGGGTACCGTCGGAGTTGGCGAGGGCCTTGTCGACCATATGGATGACAGGCATCTGGTACATCTCAGAGTAGTTGAAGGCCCGCACAGTGTCGTAGAACGCCTCTTCCAGGTCCCCACTGGCGAGTACAAGTCTTGGGAACTCCCCGTGGCCCGCGTGAAGCGCAAACCTGAGGTCTCCCTGTTCGTGGCGCGTGGGGAGGCCCGTGCTCGGGCCCCCACGGGAGTAGAGTGTGACGACTATGGGAACCTCGTTCATCCCGGCGTAGCCCAGGCCTTCAGCCATCAGAGAGAACCCCGGACCCGAGGTAGAGGTGGAGGAGCGGACCCCGGCCAGCCCTCCGCCTATAGCCATGGTCACGGCCGCAATCTCGTCCTCGGATTGGATGACGGCGATGCTCCCTTTCTTCATGGTCGCCGCCTCGCCCATCTGAGGGTTGTCTTGGGCGGCAGAGCCGTCAAGTGGTATCTCAGAGTGGGCCTCCAGGAACTCGCTCTCGTCGCTGGCTGGCGTGATAGGATAGTAGGTCTGGAGCCTGCACCCGGCGAGCTCCTTGGCCATGGCGACCACGGAATTCCCGCGGACGAACAGTCTGTCCCCGTCGGCCTTGACCGGAGACAGTCTGTAGGCAAAGCTCCCGGCGTACTTTTGCTCGACGTGGTCGTAAGCCGCCCCCACGGCGTCTGCGTTCATCTCGGCGACCTTGGGCTTTGATTTGAACCACTTCCTGACAGAGTTTTTCACGAGGTCTTCGTCGAAGGACAGGATGGCGAAAGACGAAGCGACTGCCATCACGTTGAGCATCCTCTGGAGGGTGCTGAGAGAGGTCTCTCCGTGCTTCGCTCCGACCTCCTTCAGGATGCTGGTGTAGGGGACCGGATAGGTATGGACGCCGCGCCTCCTCGCGAGCTCGATGAGCCCGCGCACATCTGATGAAAGCCCCGCCTTTGAGAGCTCGGCGGCGAGCGTCTGCTTGACGTTAGCTTCGATGGTGGGTATCTGGTCCAGCCGCTTCGGATCTTGGTCTGGGTCGTAGATTATTCCCCCCTCCTTTCTGACCTCAAGAGCGTGCCTGAAAATCGTCTCCTCTTCGAATGTCGCCAGCATGTCGACCGTGTCGACGTGTGACCTGATCGGGGTCTTGGAGACCCTGACCTGGAAGTAACTGTGCTCCCCTTTGATGTTAGAATAATACTCCCTCTTGCCGAAGACGAAGAGTCCCCCTTCGGCCGCAGCCCTCGCGAAGATGTTCGCTGACGTGTCCACGCCGCTCCCCTGGACGCCGCCTATCATCCACGAAAAATCGTCCCGCTTCATCCTGATTCTACCTGACCGGCAAGAGAGCGAGTTGGCTGTTTAAGAGTATAGTATTTAAGATACTTACTAGTAGTGGCTATCCGTAGATGGACGAACTCAGGAAGATCCAGAGAGTTGGTGACTTCTCGTTCTCGGTCTCCATTCCCAAGGAGTACGCGCGACGGATGAACCTGAAGTTGGGCGACAGCGTTCTGTTCCGGGAGGAAGTCGACGGAACATTGCGGCTGATCCCGGCCGGCCGCGGCAAAGAGGCAGCCAGGGCCGTCATCAGGGTGGAGCAGGCGGGAGGCGACGAAATGCTAGCAAAACTGGTCATTGGCGCGTACGCTTTGGGATTCGATACCATCGAGGTGGTCGGGAAGGAGCCCCTAGGACAGAAGACGGTAGACAAGGTCGTCGAGACAGTCAGACGCCTCAGAGGGCTAGAGGTCGTCGAATCAGACGACAGGCGCGTCGTCTCGCAGAGTTTCATAGATCCTACGAGGTTCCCGGTGGACTACCTGATCAAGCGGCTCCAGATATTGGTGTCCCAGAGCCTGGACCATGTTATGGACAGCTTGGACCTGAGGCAGACCGGGAAGCTCAATGAAGTGGGGAGGGCACAGGAAGAGATAGAGGAACTCTACTGGCTGATATTGAGGCAGCTCCTGGTAGCGCTCAACAGGAGAGAACTGGCCTCGGAGATAGGCATCGAGTCGCCTCTCCATGCGTCCGGGGACAGGGTATCGGCAAAAACCCTGGATGAGATTGGGGGGATAATACAGGACATCGCAGAGGAGCTGGTGAGGCTCCGGGGGTTGGGGACAAAGATGAACCCCAAGGTGGTCACGAGCCTCCAGAGGCTGGCGAGAAAGACCCGGGAAGCTTTCAACACCACTGTAGAGAGCCTTCTGACCCCTGACATCAGGCTCATAGGAAAGTCGTCGGCCCTTGTTGAGGAGGCGATGCAGCTAGAGAAGCAGGTGACCGAGGAGATGCTGACCACCGGAGGGCTGGGGTACACCAGGGTCTTGGTGTCCTATTTCGGTCAGTTGGCGCGATACTGCAACATCATAATCGAGATCTCCTCACACCGCCTGCTGAGGAAGACGAGCAGAGTCGCAGCCGTCCAGCAGTGACTCTTTATCGGAACCCTACGGAGCGCCACCGGCGCGGGGGTAACAAAGCTTGGCTAAATGTGCGGGACATGATAGCCCGACTCAAGATCCGGCCTCGCTTCGGATGGGGTATCCCGTCCCTCAGGGGTTCGTGGGTTCAAATCCCACCCCCCGCACTCCGATTCCAAGGCCGAGTCAGGGGTATCCTGACCGAAAAGAGCCAAGAAATCACCTGTTTGATTATCCAGAAATCGACTGGGTCGAAGGATTTTGTGTGTGGCGGACCCCTATCTTGTTGGAGATGCTTCCATAGGTCTAGCCCGGTCGCCGAGACAGCTATTTCAATGGGCGCCGTTAGGATTTTGGTATGGCCCAATCGAAAGAGATAGAGAACATCGACGAGCTCCGGAAAGTCAGGCTTGCAGACGAAGGGTACATCGTCATAACCGACTCCGCGCGCAGTCCCCTCGTGCACAAGATCAATGCCAAGTGTATCACGACCGACAGGTTCAACGACAAGGTCGTCATCAAGGGCCGCAAGCAGGGAAGCTACTTCTGGGTCGACAGCGTCGCCACGGCGGCGCGCGAGTTCGAGGCGAAGAGGTGCAAAGCGTGCAAGCCTGAGCTGAGGCTCGTCCTCCCCGGGACCTTCGATAGCTGACTGGGAGATCGGTTGGGGCCAGGGGGCCATACGACCGCGTAAGTGCCTTTCAGGGGCGGAAGGTTGTACGGCAATTAGAACCCTGCAATCTCCCAAGGATACAATTTCCGGCTAGGCCTTCTCGTTGATGTGAAACTGCGGGGAACGGGGTGCAGATGCGCGACCTTTGGAGCCAGACGCGACTCTGGAAGAGGTGGCCGAGTATGGGAAGGCGCATGCATCCCGCGATGACGGCTACTCGCCGAGTCCATCAGAACGGTTTAGGACGCCCTCCTGTAACCCCCATGGGATGGACCAGGCCGAGAAAGCGGAGGCGTTCCGCGGGCTTCATGACAGGAAGGACGTATTCGTGATCCCTAACGCGTGGGACGTGCCCAGCTCGCGGGTCTTCGAAGACGAGGGGTTTCCGGCAGTTGCGACTTCGAGTGCTGGGATGCTCGCCTCTTTGGGTTACCCAGATGGGGAAGGGATTCCGTGGGGGGACTTTGTCGCCGCCATAAGAAGGATCTCGAACGTCCTCTCGGTCCCCCTGAGCGCCGACCTGGTGGGGGGATTCGGTGACAACCCTGAGGAAGTGGCCAAGAGTGTAAGGGCCGTGGTTGAAGCTGGTGCGGTCGGGATAAACATCGAAGATTTTGCCCACAGTGCGAAAAAGCTCCTTCCGGTAGAGACGCAGGTCGCCCGGCTGAAGGCTCTCGTAAATCTCAGGGAATCTATGGGGGTTCGCTTCGTCATCAACGCCCGTACCGACGCTCTCCGGTATGCCCCCGGCGAAGCCGGGGCGAGGCTTGATGAAGCGGTGCGGAGGGCGGTAGCATACAGAGACATTGGGGCTGACTGCGTCTACCCGATGGGGCTGACCGATGCACCATCCATATCCCACTTTGTGAAATCAGTCGACTTCGCTACCAACGTGATGGTGAGGAAAGGGCTCCCTCCTGTGCCCGAGCTTAGAAAGCTCGGAGTCGCCAGGGTAAGCTTCGGCCCCGCAGCATCCTATGCCGCCATGGGACTCTTGAAGCGCGCTTCCCGGGAAGTGCTCGAAGAGGGGACATACGACGGGCTGACCGATGGCGCGATAAGCTTCGACGAGCTCAACTCGCTGGCAATCCCGAGGAGTCCCGCCTAGACCTTAACGCCGAGCAGACGTTCGAGTATGTCTGACAGGGTAATCATCCCTATCGCCTTGTCTCCGTCATAGACGAAAGCAATGGTCGTTCCGGCGTCTTGCATCTTCTCAATCACCGTCGCGAGCGCGTCGTCCTTCAGAACCCGGGCTGGCTGGATTATGTAGTCTCTGATGCTCGAATCAATCAGGTCCCTGGATATCGCCTTCGAGATGGTCCTGAAGGTCACAGCGCCGACGTACTCGTTTCTGTCGTTATCGAAGACGGGCATGCGCGGGTGCTCCGTCTCGCTCATAGCTTTGAGGGCGTCGAAGACTGTGGCACTCATCGGGATGGAGATAATCTCCTTCTCGGGCGTCATCGCGTCGACGGCGTCGGTTCTCCTCGACGAGGCCAGAGCGGTCCGCAGGAGCCTTCCTGAGTTGGGCTCTATGTGCCCCGCCTTCTCCAGCATGGTGACGACGTCCTCGAACTCGTCAGCCAGATCAACTTCTCTGTAGCCGGGCATTCCGACGAGCTTCTCTGACAGCTTACGGGCGACCTTCGTCATGGGGACAGCAAACGGAGACAGAGCGTCGACCACCACCTTTGTGGTGGGAGCGAGGACGACTGACATCTTCAATGCGTTTTCGATGCCTATCGCCTTCGGCAGCAGATATAACAGCACCATGATGACGAAAGAACCCCCAATCGCACTGTACACCCACCCGACGGGACCGAAATAGCCGGAGAGGATCAGGCCCATCGTGGTCGCGAGCACCACGCTTGAAATGGTGTCTGTGAAGGTGGTTACGCTCACCAGTTTGGTCTTTTCATTCGCTATGGCGAGCGCCTTGGCCGGCCCTGATGAACTGCCCCCTATGGCCGAGCTCAGCGAGAAGGGCCTTAAGGTGAGATATGTCGCTTCGACCAGAGAGGACCAGAACGAAACGAAGACCGCGGCTACGAGTGTGGCGTAAACTATGCCCGCTACCAATTTCGGCGGCTGTTCACTCCTTCAAGTCACCAGGGTCCCTACCTTCTCGCCGTGGACCGCCCTGATGACCCCTTTGGGGTCTGCGCCGTTGAGCACTATCAGCTTCATCCTCGATTCGAGGAGGCGGTCGACCGCCACTGGGTCCACTATGCTGTGAATTCCCGGCCGATGCGCGCCACCGAGTATCTGCTTCGCCTTCTCGTAGTTGATTCTGTCGAGTTTCTTCGCCTTCTTGTTGGCCCTCGGGTCCTCGGTGTAGATTCCGCTCTGGTCCGACGCTTTGACAAGGAGGTCGGCCTTCCACCTTTCTGCCACTATGGCCGCTACTGTATCGGTGGTGATGCCCGGTTTCAACCCCCCCATCACAGCCACCCTGTTGCGAGCCAGGCGCTGCAGCATACCATCGATGGAGGTGGGGACGCTGCTCACCCCCCCGAGCTTCATGGCCACCAGCCTGGCGTTGAGCCTCGAGGCGTGTATCGCCACTGTGTCTTGCTGGTAGGGTGAAAGCCCCATCTGGGCCGCCGATTTGATGTACTCCCGGGCGATCCCCCCACCCCCGACCACTACCGCCACGTAGTTCCCTTCGTAGTTGAGGTCTGACACGACTTCGGAGTAGCCGTTCACGAGTCCGGCAGACGGAGGGTCCCCTAAGACAGACCCTCCAATCCGCAACACGATTTTCACTTTCTGTTCCTCCTTTCGGATGGTTGGTGGTTGGTAGGTTTTATAAATGGGTGAGGGAGATTTTAGGCATTACAATGCTAGCTCCCTCGGTTTACGCGTCCGTTGTGGCCTGACCTAGAGGAAGCTCTGCGTTGTCCAAGACGGATTCTGTTAGGCTATACAAGGTAAGGAAGCTGATCTCGGAGCTGAGCAGCAAGGAAGGGAGGGGGACGGAGTTGGTGTCCCTCTACATCCCTTCAAAGAAAGCCATCCATGAGGCGATAGCCAACCTGAGAGAGGAGTGGGGGACCGCCGGCAACATCAAGTCTGACACAACGAGGAACCACGTCCAAGACGCCCTTACCAAGACGATGCAAAGGCTGAAGCTGTACAGGACCGCCCCGGAAACGGGACTCGTAATCTTCGCAGGGGCGCTTCCGACCAACGGCCCGGGGAGCGAAGTGGTTAACGTGTGGGAAATCATCCCACCCAAACCTGTAGTCCAGTACCTCTACGCCTGTGACGACCATTTCAGGGTGGAGTACCTCAAGGAAATGCTCAGAGAGGACAAGGTGTACGGACTCCTCACCCTAGATACGAGCGATGTAGGCATGGGAATACTGAGCGGAGGAAGCCTCGAGATAATCGACGTTATGACGTCGGGGATTTCAGGCAAGACCCGCAAGGGAGGTCAATCGGCCAGGCGCTATGAGAGAGGGAGGGAGATGGAGCTGACATATTTCTTCAACAGGGTTGGTGAGCACGCTACGCAAGCGTTCTTGAACAACAACAAGGTCACTGGGCTCATAGTTGGCGGCCCCGGGCCCACGAAGGACGAGTTCCTGAAGGGAGGGTATCTGCACTACGAGCTGCAGAAGAAGATTCTGGGGGTCCTAGACCTCGGCTATTCGGGAAGGGAAGGAATCAGAGAGCTGGTCGAGAAGTCGACGGACATCCTGAAGGACGTCAGACTTGTGGAGGAAAAACAGCTCGTCCAGAGATTCCTGGGTGAGGTCAACCGGCAGGGGGGGTTGGCCGTCTACGGGCTCCCGAGGGTGACCGACGCGCTTCAGAAGGCCAGCGCCGAAGTAGTCTTGGTCTCCGACGACCTTGACATGGTCAGGCTCGACGCCGCCTGCAAGAGATGCGGGAGGGTGAACAGCCAAACCGTCCAGGCGTCTAGGAAGGTGTTGGAACGCCAGGAAATGGCAGCGGCTCCTTGCACCAATTGCAGAGCGATCGACTACGATGTGACGGAGCGGGACCTAGTCGACGTGCTCGAGGAGATGGCGTTCCAGGTAGGCTCGAAGGTCGAAGTGATTTCTTCGGGGACGGAAGAGGGAAGTATGTTCAAGAGCTTCGGCGGGATAGCCGCGATCCTCCGCTACAGGAGCTAGGAAGCGGTTACAGCCTGGACGCTGATCACTCCGGCCCCCACTACCACGACGTAGTAGGTATCCCCTGAGACGATCTGCCCCCCGAAGATGGTCGCCAGGTTTCCAGAATAAGAGAGCACCTGCGTCGCTCCTGGGGCGAGGGTGAAGCCAGGCTCCTCGAAAGACGACTGGACCTGCCCTGGAGGACCGGCGAGTAGTTGCAGTGAGCCGTCAGGCTGGACGGCGAAGAGCACGTTGCTGACGATTGAGCTCAGGTAGCCATCGTCGCCCTCGGAGCCGGTTGTGTTGGACGCCACCATGACCATGCGGAGGGTTACTGGGTCTTGCCCCGGGTTCATGACCCGAAGCGACAGCGAAGCGGGAGTCAACACCGCGCTCGAGCTGTTCAGGGTGTCAGAGTGGCTCGCTTTGAAGGCGGCAAACCAGCTATGGCCTTCCAGGGCAAACTCGTGCCCTACGACTCTCGTCGACGGACTCGCTTCGTTAGACGGCACCTGAAGCGCCTTGGCACCTGCGATGAGAGTGAACGAGGGGTTCGACCTCCCCCCGAGGTTGAGGACGGTCGGCTGGATATCGACGAGGGCGGTGGCAGGGTTCGAAGAGTTGATCATCAATACTCCCACAAACGGAGTCACGAGTCTTCCTGAGGTCACCGTGACAGAATAGTTCTGATGATGGAACTCGACCGCCGCGCCGGCGATTGTGAGAGCCATCTGATTATAGACTAGGGAGGGGATCACATCGCTCGATATCGTTTCGCTTAGGTTCAACGTGCCCAATTCCATCGTGTCGATGGTCCCATGGCCGGACAGGGCAATCCAACCCGAATTGGCGAAGCCTTCGGCGTGTACCGCTATGTTGGAGTAGGTGATATAGACGGCCGTGACTCCCGGAGGGACCGATGGGGGGTCCGTGAGGAGGACCGAGAGGATCCCGGATGCACCGACGCCCAGGAGCCCCAGTGACGAGCCGGAGAAGATGATTGCGCCAGCCAGGGCCAGCCCAGCAACGCCGTAGGTCGTCGCCTTCGTCTTCAGTTTCAATCCTGATCCGCCTTGCTGCTCATGTGTGAGATGCCCCGCCAAGGGATTATCAACCAATGTTTTTGAACGTGGAGCTAGAAGTTGGGTCCGAACAGGTCGAAATTTGAGCAAGCCAGCGAGTCAAGAGAAGTCCCCGCCCACTGAGAAACGCACTCCTGGCGCGGTGGACGCCGAACTCAAAGGCAACACTCTGAGAGTGTACATCTACGCCATCAAGAACCGCAAAGTGGGCGTAAGGGAGGTGCAGAGGGCTCTCCTGATGTCGAACCCCTCGCTTGCCCAGTATCATCTCAACAAGCTAAGAGAACTCGGTCTGGTCTCGGAGAGCAACGGCGAGTATGAGGTCGTCGGAGAGGTAAAGGTGGATGTGATGCGAGACTTCTTGAGACTCGGCACGCTGATAGTGCCCAGGTTCGTCTTTTACGCGGCGGTCTTCACCGTTTTCGCCGGATACTTGGCCTTCGACAGTGTCCCGTATTTCGGGCTGATGCCCGTGCTGGGATGGTTCGCCGTGGTGCTTGCTGCGGCTGCTGTAGTGTTCTGGTACGAGGCTGTAAGGGCTTGGCGGTCGGCTCCTTCGCCCTGACCCGGCTCCCGCACAAACGGTTTTATCTGGAGGTACACCTGTTGGGGCAGGCGAGATAGACGCCCATCAGGATAGGGCTGATCGGGAAGACCAACGCGGGGAAGACGACCCTGTTCAACTCAATGACACTGCTTGCAGGGGAGGTCTCCAACTACCCGTTCACCACGAAGGTTCCTGAGACCGGAGTGGCGAGCGTCGTCACCCTCTGTGTCCACAAGGAGTTTGGCGTGATGGATAACCCAACCAATTCAAAGTGCGAGGACGGCTGGCGATTCATCCCGGTGGAAGTGACGGACCTTCCTGGCCTGATAAAAGGGGCCTGGATGGGGAAAGGGCTCGGAAATCAGTTCCTCAGCGTGGCCGCCCAGTCGGACGCGCTCCTTCACGTAGTTGATGCCTCTGGGAGCGTGGACAAGGACGGGAAGATTAGCGAACCTGGGACAGGGGACCCCACGGCTGACTTCGCCGACGTCGAGTTGGAATTGGTGCTGTGGTACAACAGGCTCTTCACCCAAAATCTGCCAAAGATATCGAAGCTATCGAAGACACCCGGCTACGGGGTGCCAGCGGCCGTTGAAGAGGTCATGCACGGGATTGGAGTGAGGAAGAATCATGTAATCGCGGCCATGAAAGAGACGATGGTCGAGGAGAAGGCGTTCGATTCGTGGAACGAGAAAGAGGCTAAGGACTTTTGTTGGGCCTTGAGGGAGTACTCCAAACCCACCCTGTTGATAGCCAACAAGATGGACCTCCCCTACGCCGCTGAGAACTTCAAGAAGATCAGAGAGAAGTACAAGGGGCTCATCGTCGTCCCCACCAGTGGGGAGGCTGAGCTCACCCTGCGGCGGGCGGAATCCAAGGGGTTGATCAGATACATCCCGGGGGAGGAGAGGTTCGAGATACTGAGACCCCAGGATCTCAACGACGCTCAGAGGAGCGCTCTCGCCTACATCAGGCGCAAGGTCTTCGGCGAGTACCTGCGGACGGGGGTGCAGTTCGCGCTAAACTCTGTCATATTCAAGCTGCTCAAGGAGAACGCAGTCTATCCCGTCCATGACCCACAGAAGCTGTCCGACAAGAATGGGAGGATACTCCCGGACGTCTACCTCCTCCCCAGCGGATCCACGGTTGAGGAACTGGCCAGGGACATACACTCCGACCTGGTCAGGGGGCTCCTCTATGCCATAGACGTAAGGACCGGGTTGCACCTCCCCACGAATTATGTCCTCAGGGACAGGGATGTGCTTTCAATAGTATCGACGGCGAAGCAAGAGTAGCGAGGCCTTAAAGCCGCCAGAGGGCTGGTATAGCAGGTTGCCCTACGGGACTCCCCTTCTTTCTGACTTGGAGTTGAGGTACCCTTTCGCGCCGAGGTCGAGAGATTTCTTCGGATTCATCCCGATGGAGGACAGTCTCGCAAGCCGGGATGTAATCCATCACGCCCAGCACAGGCTCCTCAGCTCACTTGGCAGGGTCAAGTACGAACCCAGCATCTCAGAGTTGGTTGAGTTCTCCAGTTTCTTCGCCTCCGCTTTTGTCGCCAGCCAGGATCCCGTCCTGACATCGCGCTTTTCCAAGAAAGAATCGGAACGCGCCAGGGAGTTCTTCGTCAAAGAGGGCCCCGGCAACAAGGTCACGGTCATGTCAGAGTGCTTCGGCGCGGCCGTCCCTGAGGCAGGGAGCTGGAACAGCCAGCCGAACTACTCGGTCCCGTTCGAGGTATACCTCTCGCTTGTCTCGAAGTATGGGCTGTCTAGGGAACCTAAGTGGAAGCTCGCCAGACAAGAACTCGGCGGGGGGATGATCGTGATAACAGACAACCTGCTCAATGACCTCTTTGCGGCGTGCGCCCTGGCGGCCATAGCCGAAGGAGTGAGGAACCTGAGGAAGGCACCGCTGCCGAAACAGCTCAGTGAAGTGAAGGACGAGGTCCTGCGGTATGTGCCGTCCCCCAGGCCGAGGACCAATAGGGGATACCTCTATGTTGAGGACCTCCTCACCCACCCTGTAGCCGACGGGAGGCACCGCCTTACGTGGCTGGTCCTCGCCCCATTCTTGGTGAACGTCAAGAAGCTTGACGATGATGCCGCAATCGAGAGGATCCGGGCCTTCGTGGCGGTAGCGGGCGAGACGAGCGCCATGCGGAGGTTCGTTGAGTACAACGTCAGAAGGGCCCGTAGAAACGGACTCTTACCTCCGACCTTCTCAAAGCTGAAGGCGGAGCATCCTGACCTCTATTCGCTCCTCCCAAAGGAGGTGCTGGCTTCCGAGGATGCAAGATCGTCGGCGTAACAATTAGTTGTACAGCCTTTCAAAACCGATGGAATAACTCGGCCGCATGACAGTGGTCATCGAAGAAACATGGTGTCGACTTTGGTCGTCGCACTGCTCGGCGGACTGGCCGCAACAGCCAGCACCGCCGCGGCTACGGGTGACGCCTCCGTACTGGCCCATGCGGCCCAGACGGTCCCGCCAGGCTTGCAGGTGGCCATGGCTCATGTGCCAAGCGCCTCCCATGCCTATGAGGTGCTGAAGGCACACCTCTCCCTCTATGCCGGGACCGGGACCGCAGGGACGGTGGGCGCGGGCGGAGCCAGCATGGCCGTGAAGCACGGCCTCACATTAGGGCTCGGCAAGTAGCCGGGCCCGATTTCTTCTTTATCTGCAGGAGGCGGCGACAGCCTGGGCAGTGAAGCTGAAGGAGTTCGCGGGGACAGGCAGGAAAGTGTCGGCCGTGGGGATGGGTACCTACTACGACCCGCTCTGGATTATGACGGGGCTCCTTGGGTGGAGGAGAGGCGCGCAGGCCAAGGTCGAAGCGATTGCGGCCGGGCTGGACGCAGGCATCACTCTTGTAGACACCGCCGAATTATACCAATCAGAGCGGCTGGTCGCGAGGGCCCTTGCAGGCAGAAAGAGAGAAGACATCTTCTTGGCGACAAAGGTATTGCCGAACCACCTCCATCGTGACGCTCTGATCGGGGCGTTAGACAGGAGTCTCAAACGGCTGGAGACGACATATGTTGATCTGTATCAAATCCACTGGCCCAATTCCAAAATCCCCCTCGCCGAGACCATGGGGGCGATGGAGAAGCTGATCGAGGATGGGAAGGTTCTGTGCGTGGGAGTCAGCAATTTCACCTTGGACCAAATCAGGGAGGCCCAATCGGCCCTTCCGAAGTCGGAGCTGAGCGCCGTCCAGCTCGACTACAGTCTGATTCATAGGAATATTGAACCAGGCATACTGCAGTATTGTGACGCGCAGAAAATGGCTCTCCTGGCGTACTACCCGTTAGGGCACGGGAAGCTCTTGTCCGATTCAAGGCTGGATTCTGTCGGTCTGAACCACAACAAGACCAAGGCACAAGTCGCGCTTCAATGGCTCATTGAGAAACCCAATGTGTTCCCCATCCCGCGGGCGTCGAGGGCTGAACACGTCAGGGAAAACGCGGCCGCGGGAGAGTGGGAACTCACCGATGGCGAGAGGGTGGAACTAGACCAGAAGTTCCGATAAATCGCTTAAATCGGTCGTGGTGCGCGCCAGGTACGGCGGGTGAGTGACCTCGACCCGATCCGCCATACAAATCCCGGTGTTGGGGGAGCTAGAAAGTGAAGAGAAGTCTGATCGTAGCGACGGCGGCGGTCTATGCTGCTATGTACGTGGTGCTCGCCGTGGCGTTCATCCCGATAAGCTACGGAGTCGTGAACTTCAGAGTCGCGAATGTCCTGACGGGCCTGATTCCTCTTTTGGGTTGGCCGGCCGTGATAGGGCAGGCTTTAGGAGTGTTCATCGCGAACCAGCCGGCTCTCGGAGATCCCCTTGGGCCCATTGACCTGATCAACGTGATTCCTTCCTTCCTGTTCGCCTGGGTGCTCTGGAAGCTCAGGCGGAGGAGCGTGTTCCTCGGGTTGACGTTGTACTCTGTCGCCCTCGGTGTCTCGGTCAGCCTTTCACTGAGCTATGCGTTTAACCTCCCATTTCTGGTGGAGGTACCACAGGTTACAGTTGGCATTTTCCTGGCCACGGCTGTGCTGGGTTACATACTTTACAAGGCAGTCGGGAGGCCCGGCATCCTGCAGAGGAGGTTCGGGAACCAATGAGCCAACAAAGGAGCGCGGTGAACATGATTTCCGGTGGGGTTGACTCGGTGACCACTGCCTACTTCGTCAGAGAGGAGTTCAGGCCGAGGAATCAGCTTTTGATCTTCTGTAACTACAAGCAGAGAACTTACGACTACGAGGAGTTCTGCATCAAACAGATCTCCAGGCATATGGGAGTCCCACTCAAGATCATAGACCTCAAATGGCTTGGGGACATCAGTACGTCGGTCCTCACCCATCCTGAGAAGGAGATTGCAGAGACTGTTGTAGCCGACCTGTGGGATCCTGAGAAAGCGAGACAGAGAATTCTTAAGTGGTGGGATCCGTGCCGTAACGCGATTCTGCTATTCGTAGGCCTTTCCCATGCCGAGTCGTTCTACATCTCAAAGGGGGAGCGATATGACGTCTACATCGGAATCCGCAGGGAGACTCCGGTTGCGATGAAGGACAACACCCCCGAGTTCTTGGCGGAGATGAACCAAGCCGCGGAGCGAGCGACCCACCATGGAGGATACAGGCTGCTCGCACCGCTGATCTCCTATGACAAGGACAAGGTGGTGGAATTGGGCGAGAAGCTCGGGGTCCCTTGGGAGTATACCTACAGCTGTTACGCGGGGCATGGTTTCAAGGAAGTAAAGGGGCGAAAGCTCCCTGTCCATTGTGGGCGTTGTTCAAACTGCCGTAGGAGAAAGCTCGCTTTCAAGGATGCAGGGGCGGATGACCCCTCGATCTATGCCCAGTAGAAGGGTGTCCCAAGTCAGAATCGTAAGAAACCCGTCCTAAGTTCATATACTCTCTCATAGGACAGTCTGCATTCGTTTGCAGCCACAGTTCTCGGCGAAGCTTGAGGCCACTTCGTGGGACCCGAAGCTGGAGGCTGAAATGCGGCAAACTTGGGAATATGAAAGAATATTTGAATTTAAGCCATCAAATAACAAAAATCTTAATTTCATTATGGATACGCCGCCGCCGTATCCTTCCGGGAAACCGTGGCATCCCGGAGCTTTGACTCAATATGCCCAGATTGACATGGTTGCACGGTCGGCCCGGATGCGAGGGTTGAACGTGCTCTATCCCATCGGAATCGACCGGAACGGCCTCCCGGTGGAAATCTTCGCCGAAAGGAAGTACAGAGTCCAGATGAGGAAAACTCCGCGAGAGGAGTTCATCAACCTTTGCAAGCACGCGTTGGACGACCTAGAGGCGTACATGATAGGCCTCCTCAAGACATTGGGGATTTCCGGAGATTACTACAACAAATACAGGACAGATTCGGAGGAGTATCGTAAGCTCACTCAGTGGTCTTTCATTGAGCTCTGGAAGAAGGGGTTGGTCTACGTGGCGAACAGGCCGAACAACTATTGCCCTGACTGTGCCACCACCATCGCGGATGCGGAAATCGAATATGAAGAACTCCCGACTTTCCTTGTCACTAACACCTTCAGGGTGAAAGACGGTAAGTCGGAGTTGTCAGTAGCCACCACCAGACCTGAGATGCTGGCCGCCTGCCAGATGCTGGTGGTCAACCCGTCGGACGGCCGGTACAAGAGATTCGTCGGGAAGACGGCCATCGTTCCGATCTACAACAGGGAAGTTCCCATCAGAGCACACAAGAGTGTGGACCCCAAATTCGGAAGCGGGGTGGTGATGGTCTGCAGCTACGGCGACTACAACGACGTCATGCTCGTCAGGGAATTCAAGCTCAAAGAAATCGTGGCCGTCGACATGGACGGCAAGATGACCGCCGTGACGGGCAAGTATACCGGGACTTCGATAAAGGACGCCAGGTCTCAGATAATCCAGGACCTGCAGGACGTGGGCGTGGCCACAAAAGTGGAGCAAATCCAGCACAGAACCCCGCTCTGCGATCGGAGCAAGACGCCCATAGAGATAATCCCTATGGAGGAGTACTATCTCAAGCAGTTGGAGTTCAAACCTGCGCTGAAGAAGCTTGCCAAGAAGATAGAGTTCCATCCGGCAATGCATCGCCAAATCCTCTATGACTGGATAGACGTGCTGACCACGGACTATCCGATTTCCAGGCGCAGGTACTACGCGACCGAAATACCGGTCTGGTACTGCAGCAAGTGCGGCACGCCGCACCTACCCAAGCCAGGGGTCTACTACAGACCTTGGAGGGACGAAGCGCCATTCAAGAAGTGTAAGAAGTGTGGGAACTTGAAGTTCGTGGGCGAGACCAGGACATTTGACACTTGGATGGATTCGAGCCTCTCGCCGCTATACATTTCAAAGCGCCTCAAGAGTGGCAGGTTCCACAGCCTGACCTTTCCCGCCACCGTCAGGATGCAGGGGAAGGACATCGTGAGGACCTGGCTCTACTACAGTCTGCTGAAGTCCTACCAACTGACAGGAAAAGCGCCGTTCGAGCACGCTTGGATAGGGGGTATGGGGCAGGACTCCCAAGGAAGGAAGATGAGTAAGAGCCTCGGCAACTTCTTGGACGTGGAACCCCTCTTGGCGAGATCGGGAGCAGATGCCTTTAGGTTCTGGGGCGCGTCCGAAGCAGGCCTCGGATACGACTTCAGATTCAGCGAGGAGAGGATTCTGGGGGCAGGGAAGTTTCTGACCAAGCTCTGGAACACGTGCCGGTTCATCAGCTCCTTCCCCATCCCCGAAAAAGCAGATCTGACCTGGACGGACAAGTGGGTGCTCAACGAACTCGGAAAGCTGACCGAGGACTGCGTCGAAGCCTATGGTCGTTTCGACCTGTTCACTGTCTCGACTAAGGTAAGAGAGTTCCTCTGGAACGTCTTCGCGTCACATTACCTTGAGATGGCAAAGGGGAGGGCCTATGGTGACGGGGCGACGAAAGGGGAGCAGGAGGCCGCGTGGTATACCCTGCACACGGTAGTCAGAAGCATGCTGCTCCTAGTCGCACCGATTACTCCGTACATCACGGACTCGGTCTGGAGGAAGCTCTATGGAGCCCAGAGCATCCATCTAGAGAGGTTCCCCAAACCCCAGAGGTTCGACGTGAGTGAGAAGGTGAGCCAGAGCATAATCGAGTTTAATGCTCAGGTCTGGAAATCGAAGAAAGATAGGGGGATGGCCCTCAAGGACTCCATTACTACCAAGATCCCCGCGAACCTGAAGCAATTCGAAAAGGATCTGGTGCGGATGCACCACATCACAAAATAGTTCGCTTAACGTAGAATCGCCGCACGACGTTTGTGGTATTTTATATATCGGAACCGCGGCGTTCAGCTACCATGCAGGCAGTCTTCGTCCGTAACCATTGCGTGTGGTGCGACGGCTACATCGACCCTGAAAGCAGCCTGGAGATGGCGTACAACTGCTGCTCAAGATGCCTGTTCCCGCTGCCAACAGAATAAGATCCTATATCTTCGACAGTTGCTCGTACTCGTCGGGCGTAAACCTCCTCGACACCGCCGCCGCGTTCTCTTCTAGGTGGACAATCTTGGTTGCCTTGGGTATCGCCACGACGTTTTCGCTCCGGGTGACCCAGTTGAGCATGGCCTGTGCGGCTGTCATTTTGTATTTGTGGAGTAACGCTTCGGGAATCGAGTTTGTTATGTTCCCTCGGGCGAGGGGGCTGTAGGCTATGAGCGTTAGCTTTTCCTTTGAACAATAAGGGAGCACGTCCGCCTCGACGGTGCGGGCCTCCAGTGAATATTCGACTTGGTTGGAGACGAGCTCGCTCTTCGGCAGGGCTGTCCTTGCTGCCTCGGTCTCGGCCACGCTGAAGTTACTCACGCCGATGAACCTGACCAGTCCGTCCTCTACGAGCTTCTCCATCGCTGACATCGTCTCTTTGATGGGGACCTTGGAGTCGGGCCAATGGACCATATACAGGTCCACGTAGCTGGTGTCGAGTCTCTTCAGGCTCCCTTTGCACGCGGCAATCACGTCGTCGTGGTGGAGGTGCCCGGGAGCGACCTTCGAGGCTATGAAGACGTCTTTGCGTATGCCCTTGACTGCTTCTCCGACAACCTCTTCGGACCGTCCCGAATGATACATCTCGGCGGTATCGATGTGGTTTATGCCCAACTCGACCCCTCTCTTCAGGGCATTCACCTGACTTGTCCTCTCGCCTGGGGTAGCGTAGGAGCCTATCCTCCAGGTCCCCATCCCTATGGTGGATATTTTCTCCCCGGTACTTCCTAGCCTGCGGTACTCCACGCGGGATTTGAGGACGGGGTAGTTTAAGATGTATCGAGGGCAACAAAGGTGATAAAGATAGCTCGGGGCGAGCGCTGTCGGGCCAGCGTAGCTCAGCCTGGTTAGAGGGAAACCGACTCCAGCACCTGCCTTGTATCTCGTGAGAGAGAGCAGGGGGTCGCGAGATCGAATCTCGCCGCTGGCTCTGCCCTGCCCTTTTAGCTGCCGCTTCTGCGCAGGACTTCGAAGACGTCGTGGACTGCGGCCGAGAGATAATCCCCGTACTGGTCGTCGGCGAACTCGGTCACGTCTATCTTCCCGGCTTTCGCGGCCATCTTGTAGCCTAGGAGGTGGTAGCAGGTCGCTTCGCTCCCGCCCAGTACGCGGAAGAAGAAGTTGCTGCAAGAGCAGTATGGCTTCTCCGGATCGAGAAACTCGTCGCCGAGCCGCCCCACTACCGTTATCACCTTCCTTCCGCTAGGTAAGAAACGTGCCTCTTTGACGCTCCCCGAAAGGACCGCGTCTATCGCCCTGTCGAGTTTCGCTCCGTGCTCCTCGAGTTCGGGGAGTCCTCGTCTTAGAGAGTCTCTTTGATCAGACATGTGCATCATCTGGCTAGGCGGAGGAACTCATTGAGCGAACCTTGAGTCCCTGTGGCTGAGAGGCCGGAAACGCGTATTCCGACCCTCCGGAAGTCCTTTCCTGTCGATTTTCCGAGCTCCTCGAAGAGCGAAAGGATGGAACCCCTGAGGGTCGTAGGGTCATCGAGGGGGGTCTCCAATGACCTGCTCTTCGTCCTGGTAGACAGGTCGATCAGGACGCCTATCGCGGTGATGGTCTTGAACGATCTCGATGAGGCAGCGAGTTTTTCGTGGACATAATCGATGCCGCCGGATAACTGGTCGAGAATCTCCTTGGGGTCCCTAGTGTCCTGCTTCAGCGTGACAATCCTACTGAACTGGGTTGGCTCGAGCCCCTTCGTCACTTTGCCGTCGTCCATCCCCGTCGCGACTGCGAGGAGGTAACCTCCGAATTTTCTACCGAACCGCCTCTCGAGTTCCGCGGGCTCTGCCATAGTGAGTTCGGCCACGGTCGAAATCCCCATTTCCGTGAGGGACGCGGAGGTCTTTGGCCCCACGCCATAGAGCTTGGACGCCGGAATCGGTGCGAGGAACTTCGCGGTCTCCTCGGGGAGGACGACGGTCAGTCCGTTCGGCTTCGACATGTCCGATCCGAGTTTGGCTACGGCCTTGCTCCTACCCAACCCCACAGAGCTGGTAAGATACTCGTCGTCGAAAATTGCCTTCTTGATAGATGCGACCCTCTCCCGTGCCTTGGCGTAGTCGCCAGTGGTGGAAGCGGTCAGATCGAAGAAGGCCTCGTCGATGCCTGTGGGTTCGAGGGTGTCCACCATGTTCTCCAGTGCGTCCATTATCCTAGCCGAAATGACTTCGTATTTCTCGTGGTCCATCCTGATTATGGCCGGATCCCTCCCTTCGAGCTTTCTCTTCGCTTGGGCAATCGGCATCGCAGAGTGAACACCGAATGCCCTAGCCCTGTAGTTCGCCGTCGCGACTACGCCACTGTCTTCGGTTCTCCCTGAGAAGACACAGACAATTACTGGTCTCTGCTTGAGCGAAGGATCTTCCACCTCCTCGACCTGAGCGTAAAAATAGTCGATGTCGATGTGGCCGATGACCCGGTTTGCGGGCGGCTTCGGCGACCCAGTTCCCGTCAGCTCGTCTTCACCGCTACAAGGACAATCCGAGATTTCTTCCAGCTTTTGACATCGTTGGAGTAATCGGCGTTCAGTTGACGTCTTGTCTCCTGCCCAGCGGACCTCCAAGCTGCGCGTACGGCAGCCTCTACCTCTCCGCCTAATTCGACTGGATAGAGCCATCGTTCGAAGGTCACGTGCTCTCCGATGACTTCGGAAAATCGGGTCCGAAAACCTGCTTTCGCGACCATCGATTTCCATGCGTTCGGCGTGAAGGCTTCGGCGTGGCTGCCGTCCCGGAGCCTCTCAATCTGGTTGCAGAACACCTCGGTCCCTTCAGGTGGAGACATGTCCACGAGGCCGAGTCTTCCCTTCGGCCTGAGAACCCTGTAGGCTTCCCTGAGGAATTTGGGCACGTCTTGGAAATGATGTGCGGCCCTACGGGTAGTGACGATGTCGTACGTCCGGTCGGCGAACTTCGTCGCTTGGGCGTTGCCAAGTTCAAAGGTGACGTTCAGGACTCCCTCGTTGTGGGCTAGTCTTCTGGCCCTGTCCAACATCTCGGCGGTCACGTCAATCCCTGTCACGTGGCTGACGTGGGGTGCCAGGGCGACCGCAGTGAACCCGGTCCCGGTAGCCACGTCTAGCGCGAGTTCGACTGGCTTGGGTCTCAGTGCGTCCACGAGCGTCCCTAGGTCCCTGCCGTGGGCGTGGCTTTGGCTCTTGGCGTAGCCTTCGGCGTGAGCCCCGAAGAAACGTTCTGTTGGTCCCTTCTCGTCCATCAGCCATGTTGCGGCTGCGAAGGGCTTTTTTAACAAACCCAGGACGAAGCCGCGATGCCAGCGCGTTATGATGTCATCATAGTGGGGGCAGGGATAACGGGGCTCGCCTCGGCCTACCACCTCCAGAAGAACAGCCCTGACAAGCGAATGGTGGTGGTGGACAGGTTCGGCGCGGTGGCTCAGGGGAACACGGGAAGAAGCAACTCCATGTTCAGGAACACGTTCTCTTCGTCGGACAACCAGGTACTGGCGGACAGTTCCGTCGACTTCTACCTCCACCTTCAGGAGGAACTCAAAGTGGACGTCGGCCTCCAGAAGATCGGGTACCTCTGGCTGATGAATGAAGCGCAGCTGAGGAGGAGTGAGCCGTACCTGGAGAAGATGCGCTCGAACGGCGTTGAAACAGTCTTGTACGAACGGCCTGCCCTAAGACGCATGCTGCCTGGGATGGTCACCGAATTCGGGGCCAGTGAAGACGCCAGGATGATGGGCCTCCCTGACGTCGATGGGGCCGTCTTCGGTCCGAAGTGCGGGAGGCTCGACCCCGAAAAGCTCGCGGGGTTTTACGCTGACGGATTCGCGAAGGCGGGGGGGAAGTTCGCCTTCAACTCAGAAGTCAGCGCCCTCATGATAGGCCCGACGAAACGGCTGGGAATCGAAGGCGAGCCACACGTCTGGCAGGAAACCAGAATCGAAGGCGTCGCGCTGTCAGACGGGGAGCCACTGCTCGCCGACACAGTCGTGCTTGCCGGAGGGGCTTGGCTGAATGAGTTGTTAGAGCCTGTAGGGGTTGATGGCCACGTGAAGGCAAAGAAGAGGCAGCTGTTCAGCGTCTATGCGAAGGGACAGGACATGGAGGGGCTCCTGCGCTCCCGTGAGTTCAACTCCATTGGGCTGGCGCCCATGGTCATCCTCCCGAAGGCAGGGGTGCACTTCAAGCCCGTGAGCGAGGAAGGTTGCTTTTGGGTTGGGTGCGAAGATGAAATCAATCGCCAGTTCGTCAACATTCCTGACCATGACCTGGAGAAGTATCAGGCAGAGGCAGAGTACTACCAGCGGGACGTGCTCCCAATCCTCTCCGCTTACTTCCCCATGTTTCGAGATGCTGGGGTCAAGGCGATGTGGGCAGGGCTCTACGCCTACAACACCCTCGACAACCTCCCCTTCGTGTTCAGGAATCATAGCCTGATCGTCGCGGGAGGGGACAGTGGAAGCGGCATCATGAAAGGGGATTCTCTTGGAAGAGTGGTGGCTTCGGTTTACCGGGAAGAAAAGGAAGCCACGCTTTACGGCGGGGCGAAATACAAGGTCTCCAAGATAGGGTTCGAAAGGAGGGATGTCGAGCCCGAAGCCTGGGTCATCTGATCAGTTCTTCGTCAGAAGTGGCGGACCCTCCCCCTCGAAGTGCTTCTCGATGAGCCTGCGCTGGGTTTTCCGTAGGGACTCATGTAGGGTCGGTGCTGACACTCCTAGCGCGCTCGCAAGTGGCCTGATGCGGACCTTCTTGGGATAGTCGAAGTATCCTCGTTCGAAGGCTTCGCGAAGGAGCCACTCCTGCCTCGTCGTCAGGACCTTCCTCCTCCTGACCACCGAGATGTCGGCCACTTGGTAGCTGATCTTCTTGGCCTTCAGGCGGCTCATAAGTCTCCTTAGCGAGCGCTTGGTCCCGAGCACCTTCCACGCAATCGGAGACCCGTACTCGCCGGAAGCAGAAACAAGGAAGCAATCGGATTCGGCGATGCAACGCATTATCTCCCCCTTCGCTCTCACGAGGCCGAAGACCCTCCCATGGCTCGAACTGCTGACCTCGAGCTCGGACACTTCTCGGCTGCTCAAGAGGTGCTTGAGCATCTTGCTCTTTGCGCTCTGGTCTACGGTTATCTCAAAAAGTTGGAGAACCTCGTCTCTTCGCTTGGATGGCTTGGAGTGCAGGATAAGGAACTTCGCCTTGAACTTCGATGTGATGCCGTCGATCCACTTCTGGCGGCCCCTGGCCAGTATCTTGACTTCGATAAGATCCATACACCGGCGTCCGCCGAAACGGGTCAGAAAAACCTAGTGTGGTAGCTCCCTGCAAACCTAACACTGTTAGGTTCAAGTGTTATGTCCGCTTTTGGGGTTCAGCGGCCTGCCGTTCGGTTTGAGAATGGAGAATGCCCGCTAGCAAGAACAAGACGAACTTGGAACGAGAGGAATCAAGGATAGGCCTCCTGACCCTCCTGGCTGTAGGAATCGGATTCGCTGCCGGCTTCATCGCCTTCGCGCTCTATCACCTGAT
>JAKACC010000072.1 GCA_021796515.1 archaeon
TCAGGAGCCGTTCAAAGCCGCCTTCATACTGGTGCGGTCGGGGGACGTCGCAGCAGCGAAACAACTGATGAGGCGGAGGATAGACTCGACCCGGGGCGTACTTCACGCGTACGTCCAGCGCCTGAGGCTAGACGACTCGTTCACGGAATCCAACGGTTGAAGCCCTGGGGCGGCTCTCGGCCTGGGTCGCAGACCGGCGCCCCACGAGCAGGTCCCGAAGAAACATTTCTAAGTCGACCACTCTTCCGCGGCCAGACGACAGCCATGGCGGCAGACCAAGGAAGCTGGAAGCCGAACCTCTTCGTCCCCGGGTTCCCGAAGTGCGGCACCACGGCCCTCTGCGACTACCTGAAGCAGAACCCTGCGATCTACGTGATGGAGCCGAAGGAGCCCAACACCCTGGCCGAAGGAGAGCTGATGCCGCCTTGGGGGTCCAGGCGCCTCAGGCTGATGCGCCCGTACTATCCGGTCCTCGACTTCCGGGCATACAGGCGGCAGTTCGAGCGGCACCCGGAGGCACGCTACAGGGCCGAAGGGTCCCAGAACTACATCTTCCCCCGGCGCTTTCCGCGGAAGCTGAAGGAGTTCTCTCCCGGGGCCAAGCTCCTGTTCATGATAAGGGAGCAGAAGAGCAGGCTTGTCAGCGTGTACTTCTACTTCTACACGGACCACAGGGACCCTGACTTCCGCAGATGGGTGAGCGAAAGGGTGGAGCCGGAAATCGGCAAGTTCCTCTACAGCGAGAGGCTGTCGTCGTTCCACGACGTCTTCGGGGACTCGATGAGGGTGGTCGGGGGCGACGCGCTGCAGCGGTCCCCGCAACATGTGATGGACGGGGTGGCTGACTTCCTGGGGGTGCCCAGGGCCCCGGTCGCCCCCCTGCAGTCGAACGTGGGAGAGCTGAAGTCACTGAGCCCAGAAGCGAGAGCCGTCCGCTCCAGCCGTGACAGGTTCGTCCGGGACATCAGGACGCCGGTCACCTACTTCTGGAACACCGCCGACCCGGGACGGGAGTCCCCGTTCCTTAGCCGCCTGTTCCAGCTCCACCCCCTCAGGAAGGTCATGAGGCGGAGGAACGATGGGGCCGAAAGGCCGCGCGCGCGGCGAACCGGAGCGGCCCCGGAGGAGAGCCTGATCCCCAAGGAGCTGGCAGCCAGGCTCGACGAGGACTACGCCCAGGCGTATGAGTTCTGCAGGAGCCGGAGCATCATGATAGGGGAAAGCGACTGAGCTCCCCCTGGGGAGTCGCGCCTGTCGCCCGTGCGGCTGGAGAGCCGGTCCGGTGCCATGCCAGAGGGACGTGCGCGGTCCGCACCTAAGAGCGGACGGACCCCGTTCGCCCACCCAAGACTTTATGCGGCGCGACACCAACCTGTGGCAGCGCAGCATGCCCAGGTCGGAGGCCGCCAAAAGCCTGAACATCGCCCTCGGCCTATCGCAAAGAAGGCACCTGCCTGTCTTGAAGTTCATGGGCGGGACCTATGCCGTCTGGAGCCTTCCGGCGCTGCTCCGCCAGCGATACAGGTTCCATGTCTCCGACGAGCCGGGACGCCTGAGGTTCGCCCGAGGCGGCTGGACGCTCGCTCTAGACGAGGTGTATGCGAAGACGCTCGTGATGGAGTGGGGAAAGTGGGAGAGGTACTACCTCCCCCAGTTCCCTCTCAGGAACAAGACCGTCCTCCTGGTAGGAGCGGGCCAGGGCGAGAGCGCGGCATTCTACGCGTCACACGGTGCCACCAGGTTCATCTGCGTGGAGTCGGACGACTACCTAGAGGGGTCGGCCGACATCCTCAGAGCCAACATGGAAGGCAACCACTGGGACGCCGTCATCTACAAGGAGCGCTTCGCCCTAAAGCATCTCAGCGAGATGCCCTTCGACTTCGCCGAGATAGACTGCGAAGGAGGCGAAAGGGAGCTCCTCAAGCTTGACAAGATAGGGTTTCCGTGCGTCGTGGAGTACCACGGCGCGGACACCGGCGACGAGCTGGTCAGGAAGTTCGGGATGGAGAGGGTAGATGAGAAGAGCGTCAGAGTGGTCAACGGGCGCGAGGTCGGGCTGCTGCGGGCCACCCCGGGCCCCGGTCATGACGGCAGACCCCCTGCGCAGTAGGGTCGGAGACCAGGCAGACCCTCCTGCAGACGAAGCCGGAGAGCCGGCGCGTCCGACCGAGACGTCGCCCGACAGACGGCGGAAAACGTTTTCAAAGCGGTGCGGGTTTCGCCGGCTCCGATCGGACTGTGAACACTGAAGACGGTTCTGAGGGCTGGAAGCCGAACCTCTTCGTCCCCGGGTTCCCGAAGTGCGGCACCACGGCCCTCTGCGACTACCTGAAGCAGAACCCTGCGATCTACGTGATGGAGCCGAAGGAGCCCAACACCCTGGCTGTGGGGATCGATGTCCCGGCGTGGGCAAGGGACCACCACCAGATGAAACGGCCGTACTTCGCGTATCTGGACATGGAGCAATACAGGGGACGGCTGGAGAAGGCGAAGGGTGTCAGGTACAGAGCCGAAGGGAGCCAGTCGTACGTATGGCCGCCGGTCTTCCCCCTGAAGCTCTGGCGATTCTCTCCCAAAGCCAAGCTCATATTCATGGTCAGGGAGCAGAAGGACAGGCTGCTGAGCCTCTACTTCCACGGCTTCCCCTATCACCTGGAGGCGGACTTCCACCGATGGATCGAGAAGAGGTTCAGGCCCCAGGTCACCCCGTTTCTCTTCGGGGGGATGCTGACGTCTTATCATCGGCTGTTCGGCGACTCGGTGAAGGTGGTAGACAACAGGTCACTCTCGGAACGTCCGGAGGAGGTCATGAGCAGGGTGTTCGAGTTCCTGGGAGTGGAGCCGGTCGACGTCGAGCCGCTCCGCTCGAACACCGGCAGAATGAAATCCCTGGACGAAAACCGACGGAGAGCGACCGCGCCGTACCTCCGCCTGACCAGGACCGTGATGACCCCGGTCAGGTACTTCCTGAACACCGCGGACCCGGAAGGGAAGGGGCCGCTACGGAAGCCGCTGGGGAGGCTCAACCCACTGAAAGGGCTCGGAGAGCGCGCGGGGACCGCCCGGAGAGGGGCCTCTCCGCCCGGCGAAGAAGAAGCGGCGAGGGCGATCCCGCCTGACCTGGCATCCATGCTTGACGGCGACTACGGTTCCACCCTTGACTACTGCAGGGCGAACAACCTGATGTTGGATTGAACGGGACGACCCTCCGACCCCGGGGGAGACAGGTTCGGAGCGCGGGGCCTACGGCAGGAAGATCCCTGGCAGCCTCGCGATGCGTTCCCTCGAGCGCTTGTCGACGGCCGCGAGGATGCCGAAATAGACTGCCGTCCCCACGGCTATGAGGATCAGGAGCCGTACCGCGTAGTCCACCGTGGGCATAGAGAAGCTCAGAAGGAATGGTCCGACCGCACGGACAGTCACGGCCATGGCAGCCGCGGACAGCGTGTAGTAAGCCAAGGGTCTTCCCGTCCCCGCGAAGGACCGCAGGCCCAGCCTCCTGACCTTCAGCGCCACGAACAGGACGTTCAGGATGAGCTGGCCCGAAGCCCAGAGCGTTATGATGAGCGGATAGGAGTACCCGAAAGAGATCCCGAAGTGGGCTACCGCCGCGACGCCGGCGAGGTAGATGACCCCGTAGGTCAGGTTCATCACCGGTACGAGGAAGAGGTTCCCCTTCAGGAGGTTCCCGAACCTGTTGCCTTCCTCAATGTCCGACTTGTCCTTCCCTATGAGGGAGTAGTCCAGGAGGGAAAAGAACGCGCTCGCGAGGGCGGAGAAGGCGAGTATCATCAGCGGGACCGATGTCACCACGTACTGCTTCGAGAGCAGGTAGAGGAACTCCGGGGCAAGGGCCGAAACGCCCACGGCCATGGGGATCCCTACCATCATCATGAGGTCGAAGAGGACCCCGATCACCCTCTCCCCTTCCCCTTTAAGGAGCATCGGGTAAAGCGCATAGGACAGGTATCTCGAATATCCGACCATCGACGCGATGACGAAGGCGGCCTGGTAGTAGCCTGAGACCGTGTACCCTCCCGTCACGAGGAACACCACGTAGGTGTCGGCCAAGATGACTATCGACGGGGTCATGTCCAGCAGCGGGAGCCATGCGCTTCCGAACCAGACCTTGAGCTGGTCCAGGGAGAAGGAGCCTTCGAATGTCCCCCGGGCAAGGTAGGTCCCCAGCCCTGCCTGGACGACGTTGGATAGAGACAGCGACAGCAGGACCCCGGGGAGGCCCCATCTGAGGACAAAGATCAGGAAGTAGCCCGCGACCAGCTTTGACGCCTCCGTGGAGAGGAGCGTGTAGGCCGTAGCCTGGGGCTTGGAGACAGAAAGGATCGCGTTGGCAGTCCGGTACCAATATGCCAGCGGGACGAGCGCAAGCGCCGAGAAGAACAGGGCGATGCTCGACACGACGGCGCTGTTTCCGACGAAGGCGAACAACCCGAAGACCGCGCACCCCCCCAGGGAGACGGCTAGGTTGGCGACTATGGCGGTCTTGCCAAACTTCTTTCCTCGCCCTATGTCCCTCGGGGCCCAGTAGCTGACGATGGACAGGGGGTAGCTCGCGAAGGCGACGATGTCCGTTATTATCTCCAGGAGCCCGAACTGCGAAGTGGTCAGGCGGTGGGTGACCATGGAGATGAACACGATGCCGGTGAAGATGCTGACTATCCATGCGCCGAAGACGACCACCCCGGTGCGGCGTGGAGCAATCTCAGCCACTAACGGTCCGACATCCTGGTGGCCCCGGGGCCGGCGGCCAGCAACGTGCAGAGCCCTTCCCTGTGAGCAATATTGTCTTTTCCGGACGCCCCAGCCGGGGCATGCCTCCCCTGTCGAGGTTCTGCATGGACGCCGAAAAAGGCATAAAACCTACCGGAGAAGGGAACGCTCTCAGAAGATACAGGTTGTACACCAGATCCCACGCTAAAGAGACGGAGGCGTAGGTCCGCATCCTTCCGGACAGGCGGAGAGCGCCCAGGGCGGCTCAGCGGGGCTGGCGCCATCTCTTGAGGTCAGGGGAGAAGTTCACGTCCTTCGGGGGCGCGAGCGCAACGGTGCGGAGCTCCGTCCGTGCCGCACCCGGGGCGTCGTCGTCGGGTTCGAAGCGCGAGGGGGGCAGGATGGCCTTGGGGGGAGGCTTCATCAGGAGATTTTGCTCTTTGTCCGCACCCGGTTCGGGGGCCACCGGGAATCCCGGCCGCCCCCCGTGTTGGGCTTGAGAGCCCTCATCACCGGGGTGACTGGGCAAGACGGGGCCCTGCTGGCACACCTGCTCCTGAAGAAGGGATACAAGGTCTATGGGACTTATCGCAGGGTGTCGACCCCGTCCTTCTGGCGCCTGCAGGGGCTGGACATACAGGACAAGGTCCGCCTGATTGCGGCAGACCTCGCCGACGCCGGTTCCCTCGCCCAGGCCATCAAGACGGCCGACCCCGACGAAGTCTATCATCTAGCCGCCCAGAGCTTCGTCGGCACCTCGTTCGATCAGCCGGTGTTCACGAGCGACATTTCCGGGATCGGGGTCACGAGGATCCTCGACGCTTGTAGGATGGCCGGGACGGGCGCGAAGTTCTACCAGGCGTCTTCGAGCGAAATGTTCGGAGACGGCGCCAGCGCGTTGCAGAACGAGCGGACCCCTTTTGCGCCGGCGAGCCCTTATGCCGCGGCCAAGCTTTACGGTTTCTGGATCACCCGCATCTACAGGGACGCCTTCGGCATGTTCGCCGCAAACGGGATACTCTTCAACCACGAGTCGCAGTTCAGGAGCCTCGAGTTCGTCTCGCGGAAAGTGACGAACGCCGTGGCC
>JAKACC010000073.1 GCA_021796515.1 archaeon
CGCTCTTCGGCTGGAGGTTCATCGGGCTGATACTCGTCCCGTACCTCGTCTTCGTCGAGGTTGGCATACTCCACGCGATCTGCGTCTACTGCACCATGATGCACGTCGCCATCATACTCGACTTCGTAGTCGTCAGCTACCTCCTTTTCTTCGGAAAGCACGCCCTCTTGAACGAGGGAGAAGCGGGGGAGGCTGAGGTGCCGGAACAGCCGAGCCTGTAGCCTTCAGCCTCAAGGGCACCCGTGGTCATGGTGAGCCACGACCCCGAGTGGCCCAGGATCAGCCCGGGGCCCCGAGCGGCGTCGAAGCAAGCAAGAAAGAAGGCAGGAACGTGAGTCACAGGGCTGCTCGCGAGACCTTTCCGCGGCTGGAGACATGATTCAGGACTACGAACCGGAGGATTGCGAGCAGGGCGTCTCCACGGGGGAGGGGAACACACGCTCGAATCCTGGCGTCCATCCTCAGAGCGGGACCAGTGGGCCCGCGCACCCGACATCGAAGCCTCCCAGGTTCGGCGAGTACGTGGTCCCTATTCCAAGGAAGACGCACCCGAGCGAGCGGTAGACGGGCCGATAGGGAGGAGGGCTGCCCTGGCGGAGAGGGCCGCCGCCCGCGTCATACCAATAGAACACGGGGGCGAAGAGGAGCGCGGCCAGGAGGACGACCAGCACAAGGCCCAACGCCAGCGCCAACCCCAGTTTCAATGCGACGGTTTGCCTTCGCCGGGATATAGCTCTAGCCACGAAGACGGCCTTGCGACAAGTTTTGAGACTCACAAAACCTAGTAGAGTTTTCAGCCAAACTCAGTTAACACCAGTCTTGAACCCACAACATCTGCAGCATTTCGGCTCGACATTCAAGGAACTGCGGGGAATCTTGTGGCAAGGCCCACGAAAACAGTCCGTGGACTTTCCAATGAGGCTTTCGCGGGGGATGCGCAGCGGCTAGGTGGTCGACGTGTATCCTTCGACGGCCCCGATGACCCCTCCCGTGATCCCCAGCAAGGCGACGCCGAAGGCGCCGAAGAAGACCCCTACGACCATCCCCAGGGCGGTCCCGGCTGCGAAGTCCTGGGCTGCTCTGTTCGACCAGTTCTGCGCGACGACGATGCCGGTGAGGGCGTAGTTGGTCGCGTAGAGGCCCACGTAGGCCGCGTTGAACGAGTTGGCCACGAGCAGGTCTACGAACCAAAGATATCCGGTGAAGACGTTCCCGACAGTGAGGAAGAGAAGCAGCTGCCACTTCAGGGCCTCGCGGCCAAGGCGAGTGGTCCAGAGGGCCACGACGAAGACGAGGGGGAACCAGACGACCCCGAACGCCCAGTAAGGAACGCCAAAGAATGAACCATATGGCGCGAACTTCACCAGAAGCCAGTTGGTGGTGAACGCGTTCTCCAGCCAGGCGTGATAGAAGGCCTCGCCCACGCCGACGGCCGAGAGGAATATGAAGACCGAAGACGCCTTCATCGCCGGGCCGAAGGAGGGCCGGAGCTTTAACGGGAGGAGTCGATTGCCAAGTCTGAGAACAACGACAGGACGAACCAGGCGAACACCCTGGACAGGTACAGGCTGGTCGGCCTCCTCGGGGGCTCTTCGTGAGCCGCGCCGAGTCGGCGTCCAGCGCAGGCTCGAAGGCGAAGATGACGAGGGCGAACGCGCAAGCCTGTCGCTCTCCACGGCCTCCAATGCTGGCCTAACCGATCGTTTCTCGGCGCAGGTTCCGCACTGGATTCAACGTCGGAGCTGGAGGCGTATTGGCCAAAGCGGCCATCTCGGGCATCCAAACCTAAGCAATTAGGGGTAACCAATATCGATTACGTATCCCGAACGCTTTCCATGGCACAGTCCCAAGCGCAGCCGACCGAGCTCAATGGTCTGAACCTGAAGAAACTGGGCGAAATCGTGGAAATGGGCACCAAGGAGCCCGAGACGGTGGGCGCCCAATTCAACAACTGGAAGGCGAGGGTGAAGTGGCTTGGGGGCTTCAGATCTAGGGCGTACATCAGGGACCACGCTTTCCTGATAGACGAGCCGTCTGACCTTGCTGGAGTCGACACTTCTCCGAACGCAACTGAGTACATCCTGGCAGCTTTGGGCGCCTGTTACAGCGTTGGTTTCGCGCTCAACGCAACCAAGAGGGGGATCAAGGTAGACGCCATGGAGGTCGCGCTCGAGGGGAGGTTGAATAACGTGCTGACCTTCTTCGGTCTCAGCGACAAGGGACACCCGGGCTATGAGGAGATCAAAGCGAAACTCTTCGTGAAGACGTCGGCCAGCGAGAAGCAGGTCGAGGAAGCATGGAAGGAGACCCTCGCAAGGTCGCCCGTGGGCAACACCCTGACGAGAAACGTCAAAATCACACCTCAGATCAGCGTGGCGAAATAAGCCCTGCCAGACGGAGCTTTTCAGACGACGATGGTGGGAAGCTGGCCCAGGCCGGACTGGCTGCTGCGCGAACTGAAGCGCAAGAACGGAGGCGAAGCCACATACGACGAATTCTCGGCCAAGGCCGACCAGGCCGTCCTTCTCGCGCTGAAAGGTGAAGAGGAGGCGGGTCTGGACATCGTCACAGACGGCGAGCAGAGGCGAGACAGCTTCTACTCCTTCGTCGCAGACAAGTTCTCAGGGATCAAGCTGCTCTCGGTTTCGGAGTTGATAGACTACGCGGAAGAGAAGGCCATGTACGAAAGGATGCTCAGGACCCTCGATGTGCCCGCTTTCGCAATAAAGAGCCCAGTGGCGGTAGGCGAGATCAAGAGACGGCGACCGATGGCTGGTGACGAACTGCTTTTCCTGAAGGAACACACCCGTCGAAAGACGAAGATACCTCTCCCAGGCCCGTTCATGCTAACGAGGGCGAGCTGGGTCGAACCGCTGACGAGGGAGGCGTACAGAACGAGGGAAGAGCTAGCTTCTGCCTATGTGAGGGCGCTTCGGGAGGAGATAATCTCGCTTCGGGACGCAGGCGCGTCCTTCGTCCAGCTCGACGAACCGACGCTGACCGAGGTCGTTTATGGCGCGTCCAACCAGACCACTTTCATGTGCGCTGCCATCATGTCGAAGGTCAATCCCAAGGAGGAGTTGACCTTTGCCACGGACCTCATCAACGAGGTGGCGAAGGGCATCTCAGGAATCAAGGTCGGAGTTCACGTCTGCAGGGGAAACTGGAGCAGGAGGGACGATGCTCTACTCACCGGCGACTACGCCCCCCTCATTCCCTACTTCCAGCAGATGAAGGTCGACCAGCTTGTGCTGGAGTTCTCCACGAACAGAGCAGGTTCGATGAGCGTCTTCGAAGGGACCCCTGGCAGCAAAGAGATAGGCCTAGGCGTCGTCAACCCGCGCAGCGACCAGATTGAGACGGCCGGCCAAATCGTCGCGAGGGCCCGAGAAGCTACGAAATACTTCGACCCCTCACGGATCTACCTGAACCCAGACTGCGGTTTTGCCACATTCGCCGAGGTCCCCCTCAACGCCGCGGAGACGGCCCAGATGAAGCTGGCCTCGATGTGTCAAGCTGCGGTCGAGCTGAGAAGGCAGTACACATAGAGGATCGGTTGCCCAACAGACAGCGCCCACTGCCTCCTCCGTCGAGTGAGGTCTGACATGGGGAGTCCTTCCCAAAGCACCACCCTGACCCCGCGGCAGTGGCAGGTGGTCCGCTACAGGGCCGGGGGAATCACGCAGGCAGAACTCGCGAGGGTCCTCAACACCACCAGAGAAAACGTGAACGAAATAGAGCGCAGGGCCCGGCTCAATATCGATGCGGCGAAGGCCACGATTGCTGCCCTCGCCGAGCTCGAGGCAAAGGGAGATGTGCTCGTGCCCAACGGCACGTCAGTCTTCGAAGCCGTCTCAATGATAATCCTCCGTGCGGACGTGCTTGGCGTCAAGCTCCGCGGTTCCGCCGACGACATTCTCAAGGCGATCCGGCTCAGGTGGAGAGGGAGAATCCACGGATACCGTTTGGCCTCCGCGGTAAAGGTTGAAATCGCGAAAGACGGCTCTCTCTTCGCGACGGACTTGGCATCGCGGGTCAGAATCATTCCTCTGGCGAAGAGACGGAGCAGTGCCTGAACCTATCCGCTGGCGGCTTCGCTTAACCGCATGGCGATTCAAGGATTTGCGTCTCTCCCACACGCGGGCCGTCAAGAAACGTGTCATCATGAAACGAAGCGTTCATCACCCCTCTCCTCTGAAATAATTTCTTCAGCCCCATCACATCTGCCCGTTAGGAGGTGCTGTGTGGGATCGTCGCTCTTCAGCCTAGCTGATTTGCCTTCGACGCGTGTATTCGCGCTCTTCGGCTCATCTGCCATGGTACAAATGCGAAGGCGGGGCAAGGATTACATCGACGGCCGCGACGGGAATGAGTGCGACGGATGCTCCCTCTGGAGTTGGCCCCGGATCTCCCCTTTGCAAACCTTCGCCGACCTCTCCCTGAAGGGCAGGTCGTCCTCGCGCCGGGGACATTCTCAGGGTTTGGGATTCGGGTCCGCCAGGGCCAGCCGGCGATGGCTGGCATGAAAAACGAGAACTGCCTGCGCTTCGAGCTATGCTCGACCTTCCATTCGAGAATGTGATCATTTCCCATTACGGTTCGGAACCCATTCATGATCGAGCGGACTTCGAAAAGGCTCTCGGAAGGCCCCCATGGCGGGGCTAATCCATACGAATCTCTGATCCGGTCCAGGAATGGAGTTTAGTGCCAAAACCGTGACGAGCCCTCTGGCTCCTGCTCCAATATGCTGATTGCGTCAAAAGATGTAACACAAGGCAGAGAATGCCCGCCTCGGGCTATGCGGGCTGGAACAGTGGGTTCTCACCCAACAAGTAGGGCCGGAGCAATGCTCCCCGCCCAGAAGTGGATGCGGGGGGTGGGATTCGAACCCACGAACCCCTAAGGGACGAGGTCCTAAGCCTCGCGCCGTTGACCAGGCTGGGCGACCCCCGCACGAAGGTCGGTCCTCCCGGTGAAACTATATGGCTTGCGCGCCCGCGTCGGGGGGCCGGCTCTTGTCCAGCTCGATGTGGAGGTACTTCTTCACGAGCGACTCCCAGTCGAGCTGATAGACGATGATCCCCAGGGCCATGAACCCGGCCGTGACCGCCACCGTCAGCCATATGTTGGAGAAGGTGAACACCTGGATGACCGCCTTCAATACGGCGAACTCGACGGCTATCTCCGCCCCGCTCTTCAGCAGCTTCGCTCCCAGGGTGACTGCCGCTATCCCAGAGAGGGACGCCGACGTCGCGCCCGCCCCTATGTAGATGAAGTCGTCCAGGGGGAGGATTGGTATGAAAGCCGCCACGAAGAGGACGGCGTAGAAGGTGCGGGTCGAGGCGTTCCTGCCTATCAGCTGGATGTTCCTGTTACCGACGAGGAACCGCCTTAGACCGAATGCCCCATAGTAGATCACGAGCTTCCCAAGCGCCGCCCCGGCGGCGGAGAGGGCGACGACCAGGAGGAAGTTGGCGGGGGTGAACCCCAATAGGATGAGGTCGAGGGTGGCGAAGAAGGTGTAGGAGGCGCCGAAGAACGGTGAGATGTTGGAGACGAATGAGACGGCAAGAATCAACAGCGCCGCCAGCAGCCACGGGCTCAATCTGGTCTAGGTACCGCCCTCGCTATTTATCTCTGGCAGGGCGCGGCCAGGGTTCCACC
>JAKACC010000074.1 GCA_021796515.1 archaeon
TCTCAGAGACGTGGAGGAACCCATTGGTGCCATCATACTGGTCCAAGTTGACATAGATGCCATGCGACGTAATCTCCCTGACTGTGCAGACGACAATTTCGCCCGGGTCGGGGAGGGGTCTCTCCTGACTCATGTGAAGTCGCAGATTTCAGTGGTATTTGTCGTTTTGGCCCGAGAGGGCGGCCCTGCAGCAGCGTCATCGCCCAAGTCACAAAGCGCCCCAGCTTGCCTGATTCTCCAGAGCAGTTCCTAGGCATACTTGCGTCATCACGATATGCCACGGCATATTTTCGGTTGGAGTTCTTCGACACCCAGAAACCGAGCAGTTCAGCCTAGCCTAGTCGTTTCACAACTGTGGCAAGAACCACAGACTTGCCGCCCCGGCTCTCAGCAAGTTTCCTCCCGCACCCCTGACATCCCACGTCTTTTGCCGCGTTGGAGAAGAGTATCCTCTCCTCTCCACAGTCGGGGCATTTGACGAGCAGAAAGGCGCTCCTCGTCTTGGGGATGGGCTCCCTGTCGCGCTTCACGCTGCTATCTCCGCCTTCCTCAGCCTGATTCCGTCGGTCATCATCTCGCGGTTGCACTCCCGGCATTTCAGCCTCAAAGTCGCCTTCTTGGTGGTTTTGGCCGTGCGTATCAGTTCGGGGAACTTTTGTCCGCCGTAACCGCGCTTCCTGCCCGCCTGCCTCCTGGCGCCCCAGGATCCTGCGCGCTCCTTCCCTCTCTTGTAGAGCGACACGGAATGTACAGTGTGCTTGTTGCACCAAGGGCAGTTCCGGCGAATCTCTTTTGGAAACTTCAACTTTTCACCGAAGCGGATTGCCCCCGTTTCCTCTCATGCATTTAAGCTTGGCTCGGCAGAAGGCAACTTCAGAGCCTCAGGTGTAGCCGTTCCGAAGATAAGCGCCGAAGACAAGTGTTAAAGGACGCCTGCCCCTCGCATCTCTACATGAACGGTCTGACCGCCGGGCGGCTTCACCTGTCCAAGTCATCCGTCGCACTCATACTCGTCTTCTCTGCCCTACTGCCCGCCGTCTCCACAGGCACCATTCACGCGTCGACTGGAAATGCCCAGATAGGGGATGTGAATTCCGTCCCCCGTCCCTCGACGCTCAATATCGCTTCCTCCAACGAGTCAGTGATAGCCGGCACCAGCTTGGTGATCTCCAATGACGGTGTCGCTCTCTCGCCCGCCGGGGTCTTCGCCATCGATCTAGCGGGGGTGACCTTCTCGGGTGCCCAGTTCCAGCTCTATATGAGCACCAACGGGTTCGCCAGCATCGGGACCAACGATGTCCAGTACGGGCCCACTTTCAACACTGCCGACTTCAGCAATACCACCGACGCCTGGAAGGCTGTCTCCGGGAGCATCGGGCTGGGCAAGACAGAGACCTTCTACATCGGCTCGACGAGGTCAGGGGTTCCAGTCGTCGCGGGACCCATCGCCATCGCCATCAGCAGTTCATACCAATTCGTCAAAATCTATGACGGTTCCACAGGGGCCGTGGCTTCGACCCTCGGCATCGTCAATCCTCAGCCGGGGCTCGTTGCTGTATTCCTCAGCACCGCGACGGGGCCTGCCGGGGCGGCAGTCACCGTGAGCGGGGGAGGGTTCCCGATCAACAGCTATGTAGACATCAACGCCACATACACTACCCATCCGTGGCTCGGGGTCAACACGACCACCACGGTCATGTGGATCAAAGGCGTACCAACGGGAAACGGTTCCTTTGCCGCCGGATGCAACGCCCAAGGGCTCTACACCTCCGGGACATGCCCCATGGTCGACACTAGGGAAGTGATCAACCCCTCGGCGCCCTACGGTCCATATGTCGCCGTCCCCATTCTCCTCTTCGCGGTCAACGCCAGCCACCCAGGTACAGTCCTCAACCCCAATCAAGAGGGCCTGAACTCGCCGGTGTTCAGGGAATTCAGCCGGGGGATAGCCGAGATCGTGTCTTACAGTTCCTCGGGGAAGCCGGTCGACACCACGGACGGGGCTTTCGTCAAGGATCAGCTTTACGGCAACGACACAGGGACCACTGGGACAATCGGCTCGATCACCGTGAAGGATCTTCCCCCGGTCAAGGCCCAGGTCGGCGGGACGCTTTACATCGCGGGGAACAACTCATACGCAGGCTCCACTGTCACTTTCTGGATAGGGACGCGCCTTTCCACCGCGGTCGAGATGGGCAGCGGCACCACCGCCAACGCCGAGGGCTTCTGGAACACCACGGTGACCGTCCCGCCGGTCGCAGGCGGGGGCCAGAACCTTTGGATAGTGAACGGCGGTGTCAACTACACCTCGGGGAGCACAGTATCAGGGACGACCACCACCTCCTCGACCACCACCTCCTCGACCACCACCTCCTCGACCACCACCTCCTCGACCACCACCTCCTCGACCACCACCTCCTCGACCACCACCTCCTCGACCACCACCTCCTCGACAACGACGTCGACCTCGAGCTCGGCTGCCACTAGCACCTCTTCTATGTCGAGCCAGACGACGACCAGTCATACCACGACCGCGAACTCATCCACGACGAGCAACTCGACCGCGAGCACCACGAGTGGCCATGGGATACCTGAGTTTTCGTTCTCGACTCTGGCGATAGCGGGTTTGACCGCGACGGTCGCCGGGGCCTACGCCCTGACCAGAAGGATGCAGAGAAACCCTTCATCCGGCCTCCACCGAGGCTTGTCTGACCACACGAGCTGGGATTCAGCGAAGGGATCGTAAAGACAACGCCATCCCAGCCTGAAATCTAATCTCCCAAGCGGCTGGACGGCAGCCAAAAGAATCTAGGCATGAAGGGTCAAGCCGTAGCGAGGCGCTTCAACTGGTGGTTAGTCGCTGCTAACCCTAGGAGCCAGATAGAAAAGAAGCTTAGCTCCTTGTGAATTGAGGGCGAAGGTCAGCACGAGCGGTTTCTTCGAGCTGTACGCCAAGTCTACGGTGTCTGCTACACTGGAAAGTGCTTTCAAGATGCTTTGAATGTATTCGATACTGAACGAGGCTTTGCTGTCTGCGGCGGACTCGAGTTTCAGCACGTCTGCATCGCTCTTGTTCAAAGACACGTCGGCCTTTCCAATGTCAGATTTGCCACTGAAGGTGAGTCTGTCCTTCGTCGCCTGAATCGTGACCTGATCGGCCACCACGGACATGTCTGCGAGGACTTTGTCTAATATCGACTTCGTGAGCGTGGCTTTCGTCTCCAACTCGAGCTTTGGCAGAGGGGCGGAGGCAGCAGTGCTTTCTATCAGATGGATAGTGAACTCGCGCTTGTACCCATTCTGAAAGGTGAAAGCCAGGCTGTCTTCTTCAGTATCGCGAATCTCGAGGCTGTCTTTAGGATCCCCTCTTCCGACAAGTTTCACTAGGTCCTCGACCCTGACGCTGAACTTAGTGGGTTTCTGGCAAGAGTAAGAGGAAAAAGACGAGTTAGGTAAGGTGAGGTCGACCAGAGCTACATGAGATGGGTCCATGGCCCTGAAGGTCAAACCCTCACTTGTCGCCTCGAAGGTTGCCTCCTCGACCAGGGTCTTGACGGCAGCGGAGATGGCTCTCCACTCGGTTGTGCTCGCGCTTTTGGCCAGGAACAATCGATGGCAGCCTTCGCGGAGGCTCTTCCGGGTTGGATATTAAGCGTTGGGCGTTTCGTTCTTGAACAGGGCAGGTCCTTGGTGAAGGTATCCATACGATCAGCACACGACTTCATGGGGAACGCAGTGGGTCGACTATGAGGCCCAGTTCCCAGAATCCGTAAGCCTCTCCAAAGCATGCGCCGTTCCCGACTTGAAGTGGTTTTCATTCCATCTCGACATGAGGCGAAAGGCTCCCCTGAACTTCACATCCCACACGGCGACCACTTTTCTGTCGGCTACTTCGACCGTCTGCTTCCCTACGAATGGGCCTGATGTGTAATCGATTGTGAGCACCCGCTTCGCTTCGTCAGTGGAGATGTCTGCCTCTCCTGATCCGCCGAATGCGAACCTAATCTTGACGTGCACCGCGCCTCGGCTCTCGCCCGTAACCTCAAGCGTCCGAGTCCCATGCCAGTACTTCGGAATATCGGTGACGGCAGAAGCCCTCTTCCAGACTTCTGCCGCGTCTCCTTCGAACTCCTTCGTCTCTTCGAACTGCATCTCCGAGAAACCGACTCCGGGCCATAGAAAAAGCGAGCGCCGCGGCGAAGAACGACAATCCTGAAATAATCTTCGAATCGCGAACCGTCGGTGCCAAGCAAGACCAGGTTCTACCTGAACGGAGGTGGCTTGTTCACCGCCCAGGGAAGATGGTGGGATGAGCAGGTTGAGTCCCTTCTCAGCGAGGCCGGCGCCCGAGTCTACAACCCAGGACGGGAGTCCGAGGGGGTGCTGCGGGCCAACCCTCCGGGGGGTGACCTGCGGAAGGCGGTCTTCGTCTCTGACAGAGAGGGTGTCGATGTCTCTCAGGGGATCGTCATGCTTGGTGAAGGCGCGGCTGGTGAAGTGAGTTCGGGGACGGCCTGGGAGACGGGATACGGTTACGCGAGGGACAAACTCATCTTGTGCATGAGGACGGACATCCGTGGCCCGCTTAATCCCTTTCTGAAGGAATGTCTGTTTGAAAGCAAGGTCTGTGGCGATTTTGATGCCCTTCGGAGCCAGGCGTCCCGGGCCATAGAACGGATTAGCAAGTCGGGTGTTGCCAGGACCTTCTACACACCTCCTCCCTCGCGGAGAAGCATACACAAGGTGCACCTTACAGCCCCACATTTCACGGCCGCAGAGTGGAGGTCCGCCAAAGAACTCAACCAAGTCCTCTCTACACTGGGTTTCGACGTCACGTTTCCTCCAGGGGCAAAAGGCGTCGGGGAGAGTATCCTGTCGGGCCGAGAAGATGTCTGGCCGGCCCCTTTCAGGGAGAAGGTTCGTTCCCTGAACGAATGTGACGCAGTAGTCGCCCTACTGGAAGGCTCTGACTGTAACAGCGAGCTCGGCTGGGACTGCGGCTATGCATACTCGAAATACAAGCCGGTGTTTGGGATGCGGACGGACACACGGACACTGGGGGACCTCGGGAGTCGGGTCAACCTGATGATCGAGCAATCCCTGGTGGGCTCGAAGCTGTGCGGTTCGGAGAGCGAACTCATACAGATGATAACCTCTTGACGAAGTCCCTCCTGACGATTCATCCCCCCTACAACCTCGATGCCAACCTCTCCGAGCCCTCACACTTCCCTTCGTCCAACACCACGTGGGATCAAGGGTGCTGTTGGCGACTACCCTTTGGGAGGGGAAAGCTCTGGGTCTCGGGTTCAGGAACGAAGGGCCAGCCAGCAGGCCCAGCATGAGGATGGCTGTCTTTTCGAGATGCAGCCCGAGCCAGGAGTATT
>JAKACC010000075.1 GCA_021796515.1 archaeon
CTATCAGGGGGGCGGATGTGCATGCAGTGGTGGGTACAGATACGCGTTGAGCCTCGAAAAGCTCCCGGGTGAAGCAGACGTCGTCGAAGAGGTGGGCGGACTCAGGGTCATGGCCGCAAAGGCTGACGCGGAGGTGCTCAGAGGGTCGAAGATTGACTTCGTTGAAAGCCTGCAGAGGACCGGTTTCAAGATAGAGAACCCCAACGTCCACGCCGAATCCTGCGGCTGCGGCGGACACTAGGACACTTTCAGACAAGAGCTTAAGAGCACAGAAATACTCTCGGCCCACGTTGAAGTACGTGGACTGCTCTAGAAGGGTCTTTCTTAGCACGGGTACGAGGTTCCCGCGAGAAATAATCTGGGCGATGGGGGCGATAAAACGTTCTGCGGCGAAGTCCAACGTCCAACTGGGACTCCTAGACGAGGAGTTGGGCGAGGCAATCCAGTCGAAGGCCGAGGAGCTGATGAACGGGAGGCACGACCAGTCCATAGTCGTCGATGTCTACCAGACGGGGTCGGGAACGGGGCTGAACATGAACGCAAACGAGGTGCTCGCCGAGCTTGCGTCGGCCGAACTCGGGAAGAAAGTCCATCCGAACGACCACGTCAACATGAGCCAGTCATCCAACGACGTGGGACCCTCGGCGGTCCGGGTGGCCTCGGCTCTGGCCGTGAGCAGGAACCTCCTTCCCGCGCTGCGAGGGATGAGCAGAAGCCTGAGCGCGCTTTCCAGGAAGACCGCGACCGTGTACAAGTCAGGAAGGACGCACCTGCGCGACGCTCTCCCGGTCACTATGGGGCAGGAGTTCGGAGCATACGCGGACGAGTTCTCCAGGGACGCGGAACTCGTGGAACAGGCGATGTCATACCTGCTCGAGCTCCCAATAGGAGGGACGGCCGTAGGTACCGGGCTCAACGCCGACCCGAGGTTCGGAGGGATGGTGGCCAAGGAGCTGGCGACCATTTCTGGGCTGAGGTTCAAGAGCGCGAAAGACAAGTTCAGGCCCATGCGGCTGCTGACTGACCTGTCGGCGCTCAGTGGGACGATGAGGGCTGTCAGCATCGACCTCTACAGGCTATGCCAGGACCTGAGGCTGATGTTCTCGGGACCCCTCACTGGTTTCGGGGAGATCGACATCCCTACCCAGGGAGAGGTGGCCGGGAGCAGCATAATGCCGGGAAAGACGAACCCGGTGACCGTGGAGAGCGCGCTCCTCGCCTCCGCTGAGGTGGTGGGGCTCGACGGCGCGAACGCTTTCGCGGCGCTGCTGGGGGAGTTCGAGCTGTCCATGGGAGTGCCGCTGATGGGATACAACCTGGTATACCAGGCTAATCTGTTGTCCGAGGCGCTGACCAAGCTCGCGTCGCTCGTCATAGACCACGTGGTCCCCATGAAGGACAGGGCAAGGGGATACGCGGAGGCCAGCCAGGCTCTTGTGACCCTCGTCTCTCCCAAGATAGGCTACGACAGGGCATCGAAGCTAGGGAAGGAAGTCGCGAAGGGGGTCCCGATCCGGGGCGCGCTCAGGAAGGTCGGCTTCACCCCCAAGGAGATAAACTCGATCCTTGACATGAAGGGCCTGGTCGAGCCGGGCATCCCTGCGAAGAAGCTCTAGCGGCGTTTTCAGGTGGAAACGGGCGCGGTCAGCGTCTGACCCTGACGCCGATCTTCTCCATCAGCTTCCCCAGCTCAGAGTCGTCCGCCGCGTCCATCCTCAGGTACCTTAGTATCTCGTCCTCCTCCATCCCCACCCGCCGCGCTTCTGCCACCGTAGTCCTGTAGGCCTCCAACTCCGTCGGCCTGTCTACGTATTCGAACGCCTGGTCGTACAGCTCCTTCCCCTCGAGGAACTGCCTGACATGGACAAGGACGTGTATGACGTCGAGGTAGAGGAAGTCGTTCTTGGCGGTCGCAAGGTGCTTTGACCCGATGCAGATCGTCCCGGTATCCCTGTCGAGCCACAGCCCGGAGTCGTTCCTCTCTACCCTGAGCTTCAGGTGCTTCAGTATCTTGGACATCTGAGTCTTGGAGCCGAAGACCTTCGACAGGGCCGCCGACCCTTCCAGCCCGGAGAACACCTCTGAGAGCTTGTATTCCCCGACGCCAGCGCTCCTCCTCACCCGGAACGACCTTACATGCACGCTGACCCAGAAAGAGTCCCGAGGCAATCAAAAGTCCTGAACTCAAAAAGTAGTATTGCCCCGGTGAAGATTGGTTCACACGGGCAGGCAGCCCTCTGGAAGAGCCCGAGGGGGATACCCTTACCTTATGCCGGAGAGGACGACAGGACGGGAGCGCCAGGGTTGATCGTCTCTCTCAGTGGCATCAGGGGAGTCCCCAATCGGGACCTCTCGCTGGAGGACGTGTCGAGGTTCGCGGCCAACTTCGGCCGCGCCGTGGGCTCCAATAAGTTCCTGCTGGCCAGGGACTCCAGGACAACGGGGACCGCCGTGAGCCGGTCGGCTGCAGCCGGGCTGCTGTCCCTCGGGGCGACCGTCCTCGACTACGGCATCATCTCCACCCCGGCCCTGTTCAGGGAAAGCAGGATGAGAAAGCTCCCAGCAGTGATGGTGACCGCATCCCACAACGAGCCGGAGTTCAACGGCCTGAAGTTCATAGACGACGGTACAGGGATCGGGGAAAGCATCCTCGAAGCGGTCGTCGGAAGGGAAACGCCCCGGAGTGGGTTCGCTGGGGGGCTGATGAAGAGCGCGGGGACGCCCAGGTATGTCGCCGATATTGTCGAGAGGTTCGGGGCGGGGACATGTGAAGGGGTGGAGGCGGCGGTCGACTTGGGAGGAGGAGCTGCGATATCACACGCTGTCCCGCTGTTGTCGAAGCTCGGGTGTCACGTGACCTCCCTCAACGACACCTATTCGATCTTCGCACGCAGGATAGACCCCGTTGCTGACGACCTCGACCTCCTCGTGAGGACGGTGAAGTCGAAAGGATGCGACATAGGGCTGGGGTTCGACTGCGACGGGGACAGGCTCGTTGTGGTCGACTCCGAGGGGAGGAAGAGGACAGGAGACTATATGCTGACGCTGGCGCTGTCGAGGCTCCTCGCCGAGACGGGGGAGAAGCAGGTGGTCGTATCGATGGACACGACCCAGGCGGTAGACGATGTGGCCGGGAAGTCAGGATGCCGAGTCGCGCGATCCAAGGTCGGGGAGGCCAACGTCGTGGGCGCTATGAAGCGGGTCGGGGCGCGACTAGGCGGCGAGGGGAGCAGCGGGGGGCTGATTGACGGGACGTTCAATCACTGCAGAGATTCCATGCTGGCTGCGGTCGCCATCGTCCAGGAGCTGAAGGTGCGCGGGCGGAGCTTCTACAGGTCGGTCCCGGTCTATCACCAGGAGAGGGTCGCCCTTCAGCTACAGAAGGCGAAGGCGTTGAAGGCGATGAAGAAGCTCGCGCGCGAGTACGACGAGGTCGACACGACCGACGGCCTCAGGGTTGCACTCCCCCAGAAGTCCTGGGTCCTCATCAGGCCATCCGGGACAGAGGACGTGGTCAGGGTGTCGGCGGAAGCCAGCTCGCCCGCCAGGGCCGCCAGCCTGGTCGAATCCTTCGCGAAGAGGCTGAAGGAGTTGAGCAGGTAGCATGCCGGACGAGCTGGAGGTCATCCGGTCCATAGTGGGCAAGGCAGGGAGGACCCCCGCAGGGTACACCAGGATAGGCGACGACGTGGCTGTCATCCCTTCGGGAGGCGGCAAGGTAGTCCTGAAGGCCGACATGCTGGTCGAGCACACCGACGTCCCCACGGGGATGACCTACAGGCAGGCCGCCAGGAAGGCGGTGGCGATGTGCGTGAGCGACTTTGCGGCGAAGGGGGTGAAGCCGGACTCGTTCATGGTGTCGCTCGGGCTGAAGAGGGGCGTGACTCGGGAAGAGGTGGACGGCCTGGGGCTGGGATTCAGGGACGCAGAGAGGGCGTGGGGGGTCCGCCTTGTAGGCGGAGACACCAACGAGGCGAAAGAGCTGGTCATCGACTGCGTTTTGGTCGGGTTCGGGGACAAGCTGGTCACCCGGGACGGGGCTGCTCCCGGCGACAGGCTGGTGGTCACCAGCTCCTTCGGTCTACCCCCGGCAGGGCTGAAGATTCTGTCTGGAGGCGTAAGGGCTGATCCGGCTTTCGCACGCGAGGCCAAGCGGAGCGTGCTGGAGCCTGGCCCGGACCTCAGGCTGGGGCTCGAGCTCGCCCCTTACCTCTCCTCTTCCATGGACTCCAGTGATGGCCTGGCCAGGAGCATCCACACCCTCGCCCGGGAGAGCGGGGTAGGATTCGAGGTGCACGAGCTGCCTTTCGCCGCTGGGGTAGAAGACTTCGCCAGGGCCAACAGCCTTGACCCCGAACGGCTCGCTCTTGAAGGGGGTGAAGAGTACATTATCGTGGGGACGGTCAGCAGGTCGAAGCTCGTAAGGGCGACCAGGGCGGCAGAGAAGGCGGGAGGAACCCTCCTCGTGATCGGGACCGCTACGGCCAGCAAAGGGAAGGTGACGATGAAGTCAGGCGGGGCCATCAGGGACGCTGGCTGGACGCATCTAGGCTGACGCCGTCTTTGCCAGCTTGACGAACCTCTTCACGAGCTGATCCGCCTCCTCTTGGGTCTCCGCTTCGGCGAATATCCGCACTATGGGTTCGGTCCCGCTGGGCCTGACCAGGACCCAGGACCTGTCTCCCGCCCAGACCTTAATCCCGTCGACCCGCTCGACCTCTCCCTTGGCCTGCCTCTCGACGGCCTTCATCAGGGAGTCCACGTTCTTGCGGTTCACCTCGACCTTTGTCTTGGCCTGGTAGTACTTTGGAACCACGAAAGACAGCAGCCTGGAGAAGGACATCCCTCTCTTCGCCAGAAGCTCGAGCATCAGAGCCGTGGTCATCGCCCCGTCTCTGACGGGCATGTGGGGCCGGTAGATGCAGCCGCCGTTCTCCTCGAAGCCAAAGACGGCGTCCCGTTCGATTATGGTCCTCGCGATTTCGACCGCCCCGACCCTTGTCCTCAGCACCTTGGCGCCGCGCTTCTTCGCCACGGCTTCGATTGCCTGACTCGAAGCCACCGATGTGACCACGGTCCCGCCCTGGTGCCTCTCGAGCACGTAGTCCGCGACCAGGCTCCCGCTCTGGTCACCCCAGAGTATCCGCCCCCCCTCGTCGCAGAACATAGATCTGTCCCCGTCGCCATCGTAGGCGACTCCGAGGTCTGCGCCGGTCGCCTTCACAACCGCCGCGAGGTCCTTCAGAGTGTCCGGCGTGGGCTCCGGGCCCCTCCCTGGGAAGCTCCCGTCCACGACAGAGTTTATTGTGATGAGCTTACACCCAAGGGCCTCGACTATGTATGGGGCTGCCACTGCCTG
>JAKACC010000076.1 GCA_021796515.1 archaeon
GCCGGACTCTGGCTCTGTCAATGTCCTCGGTTCTCCTCCCGACAGTAGGGCGGCGAAGTCGGTGGTTGGGTACCTTCCCGAGGACGCACTTCCGTACAGGATGCTTTCAGTGAGGGAGAATCTGGAGTACATCGGCGCCCTCAGGGGCGTCGCAGACGTCAGGGGACGGACCGACTTCCTCTTGGACGAACTCGATCTCAGACAGTACGAGAGGTCTAACGTGGGGCGGCTTTCAAGAGGTAACACCCAGAAGCTTGCCATCGCACTCTCTCTGATTCACTCTCCCAAGGTCCTCCTACTCGACGAGCCTCTCAACTATCTCGACATCCCCACTCAGGAGACGGTGATCGGCCTCCTCGACAGACTGGAGGGGACACACCTCGTCTCCACTCACATAATGAGCATCGCTAACAGGCTCACAGACAGTGTCGTGATGATATCGAAGGGGACGTTCCTGTGGGAGGGGACCATCGAAGAGCTCAGGAAGAAGGGGACGCCAGAGGAGCCCATAGAGAAGGTGGTAGCGAGGATGATGACCGGTGCAGCTTAGCCTCCTGAAGTTCATCATCAGGACCCGATTCTCCAGACCCTTCCTGATACTGATGGCGGTCCTCTTGGTGTACTATGTCGGGGTCTCTCTGGTCATCCCGGCCCAGACTGGAGGCACCATCCTCAGCTATTATGGGACTACGATAATCGCCCTCTTCCTCGCAATGGCACTTGCCACTGGAGGCGTGATGGTTCTGAAGTCAGACCGGGATTACCTCTTCACTCTCCCTCTGTCGACGAGGGACCTATCAGCGTCCATCTTCTTCTCCCAGTTCATAGCATTCGGAGTCACCATACTGCTCATGTTCGGCTACTTCTACGAATCATTTCACTCAGCCCTCCTGTTGGTCGACCTGGTGGCCCTCGCATTGACGTTCACCTCGTTGGGGGTGATCGCCCCGGCAATGACCGCCAGGGTGAGGGCGGGGCTCTCGGCGGCCCTCGCCATCTGGGCCCTTCTCGCCTTCACAGGCTTCCCGCTGACCCCCGGTTCGGCCTTCAACGGAAACATATTGGGCGGGACGGCTACTCTGGTCGCACTTGCGGCCGTGACCACCGCGGCGGCCTTCAGAGGGCTGTCAAGGATAGAGCTCGACATGATGCGCAGCCTGGTGAGGTCCACCTCTATCGACGTGAAATCGCCGACGAGCTATGCAGGAAAGAGTCCCATAGGCGCGATATACTCGATGAACCTCTCCTCAATCTCCCTCGCTGGCAGGATGAACATGGCCGGAAGCTCAAGGTACGTCTCGAGGCGGGTGAGAATCCGCTGGGTCGTCATTACGGCCTGTGCGGCGGCGGCCGCCTACTTTGCTTTCGTATTGTACTTCGGGTCTCCACAGCCACTCACAGGGGGCTCCGACTCGGTCCCGGCCGCCATCGGCATGTCCATCGCCTTGGCGTTCCTGTCGTTCTTCCTATCGCAGTCGGCTATAACTAACGAGAGGGTCTGGCTCTCTCTGACGTCTCTCCCAGCCGCCACCTACTTCAGGCACTTGATAGTATCGAGAGTAGCATCCCTAATGCTCATTCTTACCCCCTTCGCGGTGGCGGACGCGGTTCTCTACGCGCTGGGATACGGCGGGGCACTCGGAGCCCTCGCGGTAGTCGTGGTCGTCGTCCCTGGATCTTTCGTCTTGGAGATACTTTGGGCTGCCTATGTAGCCCCAATCCAGGTCAAAGGAGACGACCTGACAATGACCGCCCAGTTCAGTCTCAGGCAGACATCTACCGTGCTCCCGTTCGCTGCTGTCTTCGTCCTGGTCTCTGTCGCCACTCTTTTGCCCACTGTCGCATTCGAGGGCGGGGCCATCCTCATCATACTGGCTGCCGCCATAACCATGAGCGGGGGGTTTTGGGGCAAGGTGGTCACTAGGCTCACTGAAACCGGGTTCGTCTGAGACGAGGCGCTAGGCTTAAGAAGCGTCGGAGGAGTCGAACTCATCGATGAGCAAGAAAGACAACGCCCCGATGCCGGCATCTAGCGCAGGCCTTCTCACCTTCTTCAACGAAGAAACTCAGGGCGTGAAAATCAGGCCGGAGATAGTCCTCATCGGGTCGATTGCCTTGATAGCGGTCTCGATTGTCCTCAACGCCTTCTTCGCATAACTCGAGCCGAAATGCGGCCACCGAAGCCCTAGCGAGCAGATACAGACACCTCTTTGTCCTCCCCTCGACCCAACGCCTTCTCTTGTACGTCGGAGCAGTCTCGCTAGCCATCTCGCTCCTCTCCAGTTGGTCAGACGCCGCTACAGCCTTCGCCTTGTCGCTTTCCGCCGCCGTCCTCTCCGCCGCTGCCGTCTCAGGCGCCATCCATCTTGAAGACAAGCGGAGCTTCGCCAGCTTCCGCAGGACGTTGGCGGTGGTACTCGCCGGCGGGGTTCTCTGGTCCATGCTCGTCCTAGTAGGCGCAGCCTATGCCTGGACGGTCCGGTCCTCGGTCCCGCTCACCAACGTCTACCTGTACGGCGCTTTCGTCTGCACTGGGCTGGAATATCTCATCATCTATGGGGTCTTCACCAGGAAGAGCGCCCTATCCATCGCCCTGGCAGTCATCCATCCGGCTTCCACCCTCTTCATCCTCAGGTACGCCGAACTATCCGTCCATTTGGATCCGATTGCACTCATCTCAGGGGCGCTTTCTCTGGGGGTCATCTTCGCCTTCCCTCTTCTTCTGAAGAGGTCAAAGACAAGCCTCGGTTACGATGCCCTCCAGCTCTTCCAGGCATTCATGAAGACCTGGACTGCCGGAGATGCTGGCGACCTGGAGGAAATCATCGCCGCCCACTCGGAAGTGGTAGAAGTGGAAACGGAGGTCTTCCGGTTCAGGACCAGCGCGGGGGACACATTCCTCGTACTCCCCGGCGTCCATCCCGGTCCCTTCCACCCCGTCGGCAGCTACGACCTCCCGGGGGTCATCTCTAGGGAGTTTCGTGACCTCGGGAGAACCATGACGCTGCACCGCCCCGGAGGGCACGAGCGGAATCTTGCGACCAGGGCAGACACACAGAAGTACGCCTCCGAACTCAAGGAGCTAGCGAAGTCCATCCCGTCAGCCCGTGACTCACTCCTACACGGACCCATCCGCTCCCGGGTCGGCAAGGCTGCAGTCAGCGCCTTATCCTTCTCCGATGACATGCTCCTAACTATCTCCTTCGCCCCCCTCGGATCAGATGACCTCGATACCAGTGTCGAGACAGACCTTTCTCGCCAGGCGCTAGAAGCGGGGTTCGACGCGTCCGTGGTTGACGCCCACAACTCGATTGCCCACGACTTGGAGACACCCGAGACCATGGATCCCGGTTGGAAAGAGCTCTTCAGGGCGGTGAGGAGGGCCGCCCCTGAGGCCTTTGACGCTGGCTATGCCCATTCGAGCGAAGTGGGGTTCTCGGCACACAGCGACATCACGGAGAATGGCATCGCCCTCTTCATGCTGCGGTCCAGAGGCTCAAAGTTTGCGCTAATACTCGCCGACGCCAACAACGCGGTACCAACACTCAAGGCTCAGGTGGCCGCAGCTCTCGAGTCTGCCGGATACACACTCATCGAGCTCTGTACCTCCGACAGCCACAATCTCGCAGCAAGAGGACTGACCGTGGAGCGGGGATACGAGGCCCTAGGCGAGTCAACACCGGCCACTTCTATAGCAGAGCTCGGGGTGAAGCTCGCGAGGCTCGCCGACTCGAGACTCGCTCCAGCCGAGTACGGTTCCACAAAGAAGACCAGCAAGGTCAAAGTGTTCGGGTCGAAGGCGCTGGAGGAGTTCGCGGCCATAACACAATCTAGTTCGAGATTTTCCAACAGATACCTCCGGTTCGCGGTGGCCGCAACTGCGGCCCTACTGGTCATGTCAATGGTCGCATGAGCAAAACGGATTTAGGGGCTCCAGAGGCGCCTCGCCTCATGAGCCGTCCCCTCGGCGTTTTCATAGCCATAGAGGGAGTCGACGCCGTCGGCAAGAGGACACAGACATCTCTTCTTTTGTCGCGCCTCCGGGCCGAAGGTCTCTCAAGCCACGCCCTGTCCTTCCCTGCTTATGAGACGGCTATCGGGAAGGAAATCCGCAGGTTCCTGGCTGGGAGGGCGTCCTACCCCCCACAGGCGAGGGCCATGCTCTACGCGGCTAACAGATGGGAGAAGAAAACAGAGCTGCAGGAGCTCGTATCGAAAACCGACGCAGTCATAGTCGACAGATACAGCGGGTCCAACCTGGCGTATGGGGTTTCAATGGGCCTCGACCTGAAATGGTTGGTTTCTCTCGAGTCGGGCCTCCCCAAGCCTGACGTCACCCTCGTTCTCGACGCTCCCTTGGAGAATGTCATGCCGCGGAGGGGGCGCGGAAAGGACTCCTATGAGAGCAACCGGCAGCTCCAGGAGAAAGCACGTGGCGCCTACCTCAGACTGGCCGCGAAGTTCGGGTGGACTGTCATCGACGCTGACAGGGGCATCAAAAGCGTTGGCAAGTCGATAGCCTCCACCATCTTAACGGTCATGGAAGCAAAACGCAGAACCATTTAAGACGGCCGGGCTGCTCCAAGGCCGGTTGAAGCCGCACCCCGTGGCAGAGATCAGGGACCCGGTCCATGGGTATGTCAGGATGACCGCCGTCGAGAAGGAGCTCATCGACTCTCCCTTCGTCCAGCGCCTCAGACGAATCCACCAACTCGCGGGATCCTACCTCGTCTACCCGGGGGCCACCCACACCAGGTTCGAACATGTGATAGGGACGATGCACGTCGCCGGCCAGATAGCAGAGTCACTGGTGCGCACGTCTCAACTGGATGCTGACGAGGTGCAGGAAGTGAGGATAGCTGCGCTTCTCCACGACGTGGGACATGGCCCCTTCTCGCACATGTACGAGGAAGTCCTCTCTGGGGGGGAGACTAGGTCGCACGAGGACATAACCCAACGCGTGATACTCGAGACCTCGATCGGCGACATTCTCCGCAGGAATGGGTTCTCTCCTAACAGGATGTCCAAGTTCGCCGTAGGACAGCTGAGATCCAAAGCGCCCTTCATGAACGAGATGATCGCCGGAAGTCTCAGTGCCGACATGATGGACTATCTCCCCCGCGACGCTTACTTTACCGGGGTTGAGTACGGCAAGGTCGACACCCAAAGGGTAATCGACTCTCTCCACGTCGTCGGGGGGCATCTGGTTATCGACGATGCGGCCCTATACGCCTACGAGGCGCTCCTGCTTGCCCGCTATGAGATGTTCAAAGCCGTCTACTTCCACAGGACTGTCCGGGCTGCCGAGCTGATGCTCATCCGCGCCATGAAGCTCGCCGACGAAGTGCTCG
>JAKACC010000077.1 GCA_021796515.1 archaeon
AGGCAAGCATCCCCGCTCGACGCCAGCCTTCAGCGGATGAGTATCAGACTTCCGGACATTGGAGTCGGAGTCGAGCTCAACCAGCTTCTCGCCGTGACCACCCGCCAGAGGGGCATGACATAGGGGCGGAGAGGGCGTCAGCGGCGAAGGACGCAGCCATAGCGAAGGTCTACCCATTTATCGCATTAAGCGGCTTCCTGAGCTCCAGAGGGTTGACCTCTATCCCTTTGGTCGGCCTTGAAACTCCGCTCCCAGATTCGCTGTCCTTTCCCCCTGCGTAGAAGTTCACCTTCCAACCGAAGCGCGACAGCCCAGTGGCAACCCTCGCCGAGCCCTCGACCACCTCGGCACCACCTTCTGGCTTCACGAGGTCACTCAGGTGGACCCCCGCCTCGTCGGCACCTTCCGCGTCCACTTCGAGAGTCCTATTGTCGGCGTCGACGGAGACCATGCGGCGTCCCTCAGATTATCGTAGCCTTCCCCGAGGGGACGAGCGACAGGACGTCCAAGAAGGAAGGCTTTCGCTAGCTGCTGTTGGTCAGTAGTATCTCGCCGCCAGATACTCGGTCAGCTCAAGGAGGCGCGACTTCACAGCGCCTTCTGGAGTGGGGCCGAGGACGAGCTTCGCCTCTTCTGTGTGGTGTTCGATCTTCTTCCGTGCATAGGCCAGGGAACCTCGCTCTCTGATAAGTCGCCCCAGTCTCTCTATCTCTGGTTTGCTATACGCCCCCGTCCGGTTCATGAGGCCACGTATGAACGCCTTGTCTTCACTCCCGCATCGACCCATACAGTGCATTAGGACCACGCTTTTCTTTCCGCCCCTCATGTCTGTAAACACAGGTTTCCCTAGATCCGACTCGTCGCCGACAAGATCGAGGGCATCGTCCTGGATTTGGTAGGCCATCCCCACCTCCTCTCCGAACCTTCCTGCCAGCGCCGCCTCCTCGTCAGACGCCCCTCCTACTAGCGCCCCGCTGGCACAGGGAGCGCTCAGCAGGCTGGAGGTCTTGAGCCTAATCATCTCTTCATAGCGCCTTTCCGAGGTCTCCCCGTCGCCAGCCATCTCCATATCGATGAACTCACCCCAAGTGGTCGCCTTGCACGCCTCTCCGAGCAGGTCGAGCACTCTCGTGAGCCTCCTGCTCTCCAGGTTCTCGTACCTGGCGACCATCTTCGGGACGTTGAAAAGTAGCAGGTCTGACGCAAGCAGCGCAGTGGTAAGACCATATTTCGCCCCTATCGATTTCTCCCCCCTCCGCATCTCTGAGCGGTCAATGATATCGTCCTGGATGAGGGCGCTCGCGTGGGCGAGTTCATAGGCCACCGCGAGGTTGATGGCCGGCCTATAGTCCCCTGAGTACATCTCGCACCAGAGCAGCGCTAGGGTGCCGCGGACCCTCTTTCCGCCTACGGACAGCGCGTCGAAGGCTGCCCTCTCAAGCGGGGTGGCGCCTCCAGGCGGGCACAACTCCTCGAGGGCTGAGTTGACGGGTCCGACGTAGTCTCTCAGCCACCAAGCGACGTCCGGAATCTGCACGGCTGACCGCAGCGTCGAGCATTATGTAATACATTTGTCGTTTACAGCCCCACCGGCTCCCTTTCGTGGTTCCTCCCGCGCCGCCGGGCTGTCCGAGACCTCGGCGGTGATGTTCCAAAACAACGACGGAAGGGGGTGTCGCAGCTGCCGGGCCGGCACGCTCCGAACTGCGCATCGCGGTCAGGGAGGTGAAGTGCAGCACCCTGGTCCACATGCTCACCCACGGCACGCCCATAACATCGGTCTCCGCGAAAGCGGTTCGAGCCCGGAGCCCCGCCTCCATGAGGGAGAACGGAGACCTTGGGGAAGCTCGCCGACCCTGTTACCCTTCCGAGTCGCAACCCCTTATATCGGCAAAACTGCATCTGCACGCCATGTCGTTGTCAGGCAGAAAGGTGGCCATCCTAGTGGAAAGCCTCTACGAGGACCTCGAGTTCTGGTACCCTTACTACCGGCTGAAGGAGGCGGGTGCGGAAATCACCGTGCTGGGGACAGGCTCGGGCGCGCTTTACAAAGGGAAGCATGGTCTGGAAGCGAAACCTGACATGCTCGTCGACCAAGCAGAGTCCGATGCCTTCGACGCCGTGATCGTCCCCGGAGGCTACGCGCCTGACTACATGAGGCGCTATCCTTCGCTCCTCGGTTTCGTGAAGGAGATGCACGCCCGGGGGAAGGTGGTAGCGGCCATCTGCCACGCCGGGTGGGTCCTCGCATCAGCCGGGCTGGTCAAGGGCCTTTCCATGACCTGCTTCAGCTCAATCAAGGAGGACATGGTCAACGCCGGCGCTAGCTATGTCGACCGACCCGTGGTGAACGATAGAAACATCATCACCTCGCGTTCCCCTGCGGACCTACCGGCATTCTGCAAGGAGATAATCGCAGCCTTGGAGTCCCCCAGAGTTCCTACTGCGCCTGCCCGCCAAATCTAAACAGAACGATGGGATTTCAAACCGCTTCATCCCCAGAGTGCATCGCGCCAACCGCACCTAGTCGCCCGCTTCGGCCCCGATTATTGCGCCCACCACCACATAAGCCCTCAAGAACTCGTAGCCTCTCGGTGTCATAGTATAGTCAGTGCCGTCTTCCCTTTCGTCGGCTCTAAGCAGTCCCCTACCAGCGAGAAACTGCAGGTATTTCCTTGTCCTATCCAAGGGAGTGTTGGAAGCGTAGGAGAGGTGCGTGATGCGTCCCGACCCGCCGTAGGAGTCTATCGCTCGGAGCAAGGAACAATATATCTCAAGCTTCGACCTCTTGACCTTGCTCATAGAGGCGGGCTCGGGAGCTCCATCACCTTCTCGGGCTGAAAGGCCAGGCTTACGTCTCTTCCAAGCCTAAGAGCTTCAGTGTACAGAACCCTCCCTGACACGACGCAACCGTTCCCGATTTCACCCCGCCTGGTGTAGATGTCCCGGGCAGAGCACCTGTCTCCCAACCACAGGTCCTCCGCGTGAATATCTTCGGCTACTGCGCCGTCCCTGATTCTGACCCTCTTGCCCACTATCGGTCCCTTCACCCTCCCCCGCCTCCCTATCTCCACATCATTCGCCTTCGACCCCCTTACCGTGACGAGGTCCCGCCCCGTCTCAAGTTTCCCCTTCGCGAGGGCACTCGCGGCTTCGAGCCCCCCTCCGACGGAGATGTCTCCAGCCTTCAAGTCTCCTCCTATCTTGGCCGTGCCACCCGCGTCGAGGTCATCATCCAATGCGAGGTCGTGGCTAACCTCCAGGGTGCCCCCTACCGATATGCTCTCGCCCCTCCCTGACGCCAGCGACACGTGGCCTCCAACGTCCACATCTTTGAAGGTGATCTCACCCGACGAGCTCAGGGTTCCTCCGACCCTGGCGTCCTCTATGGTGCCGTTTCCGACCTCAGCCGTCCCCCCGACCTCCAGTTCTCCGATCTTCGTCTCCCCCGTTATCCGGGCGGTTCCGCCCACATTCACTCCTTCTGCGTCTATCGTCTCTGCCTTCAGGCTTCCTCCGACGGTTACGTCTTCACAGACCAGGGCTTTCACCTCGAGAGTCCCTCCTACTTTGATGTCTTCAGCCTTCAGTGTTGAGCTGGCTCTCAGTTTCCCTCCGACCTTCACGTCCTCAGCCGCAGCTTCTCCTGACAAGACGGCGGTCCCTCCGACGCGCATGTCCCCGACTTCGGTCCTTCCCCCGACCTCCAGCTGATTGGGTACGTCTACGCTCGCCGATTTCAGGGTCCCTCTAACCTCCAGGCTCGCACCGTCGCCCAGTCTAACTTCCTCCGCTTCGAAGTCTCCCTCTACTTGCAGGTCCCCGTCCCCCCTTACCGATTCGGCCTTCAGGCTCCCTTTCACAACCGACCTCTGCTTTACGTGGACGTCACCCCTGACTGTCACTATCCCTGTGGCTGGGATGACGACTCCCCCTTCTAGGACGAGGTCGCCGTCGACGTCTGACAGCGTAACAGATTGGCCACGTTCGACTCTCTGTGCGAAGTCGCTCATGTCCCGACAGTTCCTCCTCGGCAGATATATTGACGACTCACGTCTGGTGATTACCGAAGGTATTCTGACTATTTAGGCCCACGAGAGGTCCGCACAGCACATGTCGAAGGAAAACGAAGAGAAAAGGAGGAAGGATGGGCGCGAAAGCGAAGTTGGTATTGGCCGTGGCCCGTGCGACTCAGCTCCGCCACTAGCCGGCGCCCGCCGGCCGAACCTTTTACCAACTCGGCGAGCAAAAAGCCCGACTAGAACTTGACAGCTTACGAGTTCAAGTGCAAGGACATCGGCATGAAGTGCGGCTTCGAGGTGAAAGGTGCCTCCTCTAGGGACGAAGTGACGCAGCTGGCGGCGGTGCACGCCAAGTTGACGCACGGCATGCAGTCGATCCCGCCCGACGTGGCACAGAAGGTCAGCTCATCCATCAGAGGCTGAGCCGACCGTCCCACTTTTCCTGCGCCGCGCTGGCTAATCTCCGCCCATGCTTAGCCGGCACCAGCGAAACACCCGACACGACCATCCAGGGACGTATCTTTCCGAAACAGAAGATCGGATTCGACAGGATGTCCGTCGTGGCTGATGCGGGCCACCGGGCCAGCGAGACTGGACGTGGCGTCAGGGGCCCGTTCGAAACACACAGTTCCAAGGGGGTCAGACCGTCTACCGGATGGGTGTCTCTATCGGGCTCATCGCGGCCGGTTAGACTCTCCCCAGTTCAGTTTTCCTAACCTGTTGTTCAAACGAATCACGCCCGCGGCGATATAGCGAAGACTACCCATATGGAGGCCGTGTCCCTGCTTGCAACCACGGACGACGCCGAGCAGGTGGCGAAGTCATGGATGCAGAAACGATATGGCAAGAGGCTCGGCAGGGTGAAGTTCGTCGAAGTGATGAACGACAACGGCGTCTGGACAGTGAAGGCCGACGTGAAGCTGGCGGCCGGGGTCCTCCTGGTCAAGCGGCATATGATTCAGGTCAAGATTAACGCCGGATCTACCGACGTCCTGGGGTATTCGGAGTCAGAAATCAGCGAAGGTCCTGGTTAAAGGCCTGCAAAGCGCAGGCTCTCTACGCCTTCTCCCGGTCTCACAGGGGTGGGTCCTCTCAGACGGCGAACGAGCCCAAGACATCCGGTGCCCTGGCGAACTCTCTTTAGCCCGGACGAGGAGGGGCGACAGGTGGAGCAGGGAACGTTCCCCCGCCTTAAGGAGATAGAGGCAGCCGCTGAAAGGATTGCCGGAGTCGCCTGCAGGACCCCCCTAGTCGAATCTCCTTCGCTCTCGCGCCTTACTGGGCGAGAGGTGT
>JAKACC010000078.1 GCA_021796515.1 archaeon
CTGACTGCTTCCATTCCAATCGGGGGGCTTTGCCCCTATGCGAAGATCGCAGCGCCGAGGAAGAGCGCCGCCAGGGAGAGCACGGCCACGTCAGCCGCACCAAAAGGGGGCTTCGCGAGGTTCGTGCGGGTCTTGTAGGCGCCGAACGCCCTCGTCCCCGTGGAGATGGCTGTGTTTCTAGCTCCTCTTAGGAGCATCACCAATGAAGGGATCAGCGCAAGGATGGCAGCCGCCATGGTATATAGCGGGCCGAGCGGCCTGCTCCCCCTGCTCCCGAATCCCCTCATGAACTGGACCTTGATGGTCGAGTTGACCGCTTCGAGGAGGGCCGGGACTGTCTTCATCCCCACCACGATGGAGAAGGAAATCGCGTTCGGCATCCCGAGCTTCTTCAGGGCTCGCATCACAGCAGAAGGGGTGCTGGTCATGATGAGGATGAGGGCGAGGAGGAAGACACCTGAGACTGCTACTTGGGTGGCCACGAACCTCGTCAGCTCGCCGTAGAAACTCAGGAAGCCGGAGGCCCCCCCGGAGATGAAGAATGACAACCGGTCCGACAGGGGCGTCCACACTGTCCCCCATACCACGGCTACGGTGAACAGACCGCCTATCCGGAGCTTCTCTCTTCCCTTCGAAAGAGTGGAGTAGGATGCGAGTATGATCGCGGTGGCGAGGAGCCCTAAGTAGACTCCCGCCATGGGAGAGGCCACGGCCACCATGAAGAGCGCGAGGATTTTAGTGACCGGATTGAGCGTATAGTACAAGGTGTCATTCCTCTCATACCTCGTAATCTCGCGGAAGCCTGAGAGGCGGATGAGGCCGAAGGCGATGTAGACGGGGACGGCTGCGCCGAGGAGGAAGATTACCCATCCGAGTGCCGTCGAGTAGACCGGCAAGGACGCCCCGAGCCTCAAGCTCGCACTTAAACGCGAAGCGGGAGCAGGAGACTTTGTCCGCAGGGTTAATAGGAGTCCTCCGATCGCGCCGAAGGCATGCCCGAAGTGGGAGAAATGGCTCCAGATTTCTCGTTGTATGATTCCGAGGCGAAGGTCAGAAAGCTATCAGATTTCCTGGTAAGAGGGAAGAAGACCATTCTGGCCTTCTTCCCTGGGGCGTTCACCGGGGTATGCACGAAGGAGATGTGCGCGTTCAGAGATATGCACGAGGAGCTCAAAAAGTTGAAAGCCGATGTTGTGGGGATCTCGGTCGACCCTCCTTTCGCCAACAAGGCGTTCGCCGAGCAGCACAACTTGAGCTTTCCTCTGCTCAGTGATTTCAAGCGAGAAGCCATCAGGGAGTACGGTGTCGTCTGGAAGAACCTGGGAGGGATGGAGGGGTACGACAGCGCCAGCAGAGCCATCTTCGTTGTAGACGAATCGGGGAAGATCGTCTACGAGTGGGTAGGAGAGAACCCGGGCAAATACCCCGACTTCGACGCTATCAAGAAGGCGCTCTAGCGGACCCTCACGAGCCCCTGGCCGCGCCTGACGGCGGCCCCTTCTTCCGCGAGGACCTCCGCAACTTCGCAGTCGCGGTCCGCCCTGACTGCCACCTCCATCTTCATCGACTCCAGTATCACCAGGGGGTCCCCAGCCTTCACCTTCGCCCCTTCCTGGACGAGGGCTGAAATCACCTTGCCAGGCATAGGAGCCGCGATGACGTCCTTCGGACTCGCAGAAGTCGGTGCGATTGCTGCGGCTACGGTGCGGGTCGCAGCTGCTACACGTCGGTAGGCGAAGCGCTCCCCGCCTATGGTCAGCTCTAGACTGGACTGGGTCGCCCTGACAGAGGTTACGATGAGGGGCCTCCCAGACAGCTCGGCGACGAGCGTCCCCGCAGACGACCCTGGTCTGATCTTCAGCCTGTACGCCTTCCCTGACACCGTCACGCCGTACGCGTCGCCCGCAGAGACCGCGTCGACGGTGAAGTCGCCGTCGTCGCTGTTCAGCTCATATCGCGTCATAGTGCCTCGCCTTCTGGACTGGCTGCTGCCTCATGGGGGCGGGCCGCGTTCGTACCACCGGCCCCGTGCCTGTTCCAGACTCCATTATCACTGCCGCGATGGCCGCTCCCTGACTGGCGAGCTCGGCCCGGTCGGCGGCGACCCTCTCGACGTATGACTCGACGATCCTGTTCCTCCTGAGGAACTCGACGTCGAGATTCCAGCCCGTGAACTCCTCGTGCTCCAGGATGAACCTCTGGAGCCGGACAGTCGTCTTCACCCCCTCGATTTCGAACTCCGACAAGGCGAGGAGCATCCTCTTCCGGGCATCCTCCATGTCGTTTCCCCTGACCACCAGTTTGGCTAGCAGGGAGTCGTAGTACTCGGGGACTTCGTAACCGGGGTAGACGGCGGTGTCTATCCTCACCCCGGCGCCCCCGGGAAAGAAGAGCCGCTCTATCCTCCCGCTCGACGGTGCGAACCCCGCCGCGGGATCTTCAGCGTTGATCCTGCACTGCATGGCCGCCCCCGTCAGCTCAACGTCGTCCTGCCCGTAGTCCACTCCCTCCCCGGCCGCGATCTCGAGCTGCTCCTTCACGAGGTCCAAACCCGCCCTCATCTCGGTGACGGGATGTTCTACCTGGAGCCTGGAATTGACCTCGATGAAGTAGAAGTTCTGGTCTTTGTCCATCAGGAACTCGACGGTCCCGACGTTCTCGTAGGAGAGCGCCTTCGCGAGGTCGACGGCGTATCCTGCGACCCGCATTCTGGCGAGCTCGTCCAGGCCAGGGGCAGGGGTCATCTCGAGCAGCTTCTGGTGCCTGCGCTGGATGCTGCACTCCCTCTCGCCAAGCTGGATGACCTTCCCCCTGCCGTCCGAGACTATCTGGACTTCGATGTGCCGGGCAGGCTTGACGAGCTTCTCGACGAAGAGCCCCGACTTCCCGAGGGAACGCCTCGTCTCGGTCGAGGCCAGTTTGAACCCCTGGGCGAGCTGCCTGTCGTCGTAGGCTTCCCGTATCCCACGGCCTCCGCCCCCGAACGCCGCCTTGAGGAGGACCGGGTAGCCGAGCTCGCGGGCCGCGTCCAGGGCGCTCTCCGGGGTGTAGCATACCGTCTCTCCCCCATCGATAACGGGGACCCCGGCCCGTCTCGCGACGCTCTTGCAGTCGACTTTGTTCCCGGCGATTACCAGGGTTCTGGGGCTGGGGCCGACGAACTTTATCCCGGCCTGACGGCACTTCTCAGCCAGGTTCCAGTTCTCGGAGACGAATCCGTATCCCGGGTGGAGGGCGTCGACCCCGGCGTCCGCGGCGGCCTGCACGAGCTTGTCTATGTTCAGGTAGCTGTCCCCGGGGTCGGCGGGGCCTATCCTTACCGCCTGGTCGGCCAGCTTGACGTGGAGCGCCTCGGCGTCCACGTCGGAGTATATCGCCACCGTCTTGACCCCAAGGAGCCTGCAGGTCCGGATTATCCGGACTGCTATCTCCCCCCGGTTCGCTATGAGGACGCTGTCGAACAACTGAAGGTCACAACTGGATGTTCCCGTGCTTCTTGGCTGGTCTGAACTCGGACTTCGACTTCAGGGACCCGAAGGCTGCGACGAGCTTGGGCCTGGTCGAGGTCGGCGAGATCACTTCGTCGATTATTCCCCTCCCCGCCGCGACGTAGGGGTTGGCGAACTTCTTCCTGTACTCGGCTGCGAGCCGCTTCCTGGTGGCGTCCGGATCGGCAGAGGCCTCTATCTCCTTCCTGTAGATTATGCTGATCGCCCCCTCCGGGCCCATGACCGCGATCTCCGCCCCGGGCCACGCGTAGCAGATGTCTGCCTTGCTGTATTTCGACCCCATGGCGCAGTAGGCGCCTCCGTAGGCCCTCTTCACTACCACCGTAACTTTCGGGACGGTCGCTTCCGAGTAGGCGTACAGGAGCTTGGCACCGTGGCGGATGAGGCCCCGGTGCTCCTGGTCGGTACCCGGTATGTACCCGGGGACGTCCACCAGGGTGAGGATGGGGATGTTGAACGCGTCGCAGAAGCGGACGAACCTCGCGGCCTTGTCAGAGCTGTCGACGTCGAGCGCCCCTGAGAGACAGGCGGGCTGGTTGGCGACCACGCCGACGGTGCTGCCTGCGAGCCGTGCGAACCCCACGATGACGCTCTGCGCCCAGGCGGCGTGCACCTCGAGGAGGTCCTGATCGTCTACAAGCCTCAGGATGATGGTCCTCATGTCGTAGGTCTTGTACGGTTCGCTGGGAGCGAGCGCGTTCATCTCCGGGTCTTCCTTGGCCGCCTCGTTCGGGGTCGTGACGGCGGGCGGGAGCTCTGAGCTGTTCTGTGGGAGGAAGGACAGGAGCCGCTTGATGGACGAGAAGCATTCCTTCTCGCTCTCAGAAACGAAGTGGGCTACTCCGCTCTGTGCAGAGTGGACGGCGGCTCCGCCCAGCTCTTCGGATGTGACAGTCTCCCCCAGCGCGGCCTTCACCACCTCGGGGCCGGTCACGAACATCTGTCCGATCCCCTTTACCATGAACACGAAGTCGGTCAGGGCGGGCGAGTAGGCAGCGGCGCCTGCGCTCGGCCCGAGGACTGCGCTGATCTGCGGGATCACACCGGACGCCAGGGTGTTCCGGAAGAACATCTCGCTCACCCCTGCGAGGCTTAAGACCCCCTCCTGTATCCTGGCACCACCGGAGTCGTTGAGCCCGATGATCGGCGCGCCGTTCTTGAGCGCGAGGTCCATCACCTTCGTGATCTTTTTCATGAGCGCCTCACCGAGGGAGCCGCCGAAGACCGTGAAGTCGTGAGAGTAGACGTAGGCGAGCCTGCCGTCAATCTTCCCGTACCCAGTGACCACGCCGTCCCCGAGCGGCTTCGATCGGTCCATCCCCAAGTCGGTCGACCTGTGGGTCACGAACTTGTCCAGCTCGTTGAACGTCCCTGGGTCGAGGAGGAGGTCTATCCGTTCGCGGGCCGTAAGCTTCCCCTTCCTGTGTTGTTCGTCGATCCGTTCCTTCCCTCCGCCCAGCTCCGCGACCCTGTTCATCTCTCCGAGCTCCCTCTCAGCGTCGCCTGCGCTCAATTGGGGGTCGGGCCCAGTCTGTCGATAAAAAGGATGGGCAGCCGAGGCCGTGCCGTCGGTCGTCAGTAGTCGATTGACGAAGGGCTAGCTCTGCTCCCTGAGCCACTCAAGATCCTCAGCTCGTACGACCCTGGCTCTCCCGGCACGCGAGACCGACAGGCTTCCGTCGTCTTCGAGCGCCGTTGCGGTGCATGAAAACGGGTTTTCTTCGGTTTTCAGCTTGACCAGGACCTGCTTCCCGAGGGTGGCCACCCTCCTCGTCC
>JAKACC010000012.1 GCA_021796515.1 archaeon
GGCAGAAGGGGTCCCCCGAGGCACCTATCTTCTTCCCTCGTAGCCAGTGGTCCAACTCTCTCATCGGTCCCCCCACTTCGTTATAGGGGCCACGGACCTCCACGCACGCGGCTATCACCCGCTTCGACCTCCCGAATCGGACCTCGCCTGGCGCTATGGCCCCGTATGCATACCTCGAATAGAAAACGCTTCCCCTACGGGGGAGGTGAAGGGCGCCTTTCTCATTCCGCCGGACTCCGCGCTCCTCCAGACCACCACGGGTCAGTCATCCCCCGGCCTTGGTGGCTCGCCTCGCCAGGGGACGTCGTGCCGCGCGCGGGAAGTCCGTGGCAACCTCGATAACTGCCTGGATGGGGGTTCCCGACGCAACACGGCGGCGTCATCCGGGTCGGCGACGACGTCCAGTACGGCCAGGGAGGGGTCAGGGGGGTCGTGCGCCTATACCTCAGGACCGGCTGGCTCAAGACCAAGGATAGAGTGATGGTCGTCCTTTCGAGCAGCAACATCGCGTCCGGGCGGATGCTGAACTACACTTCACTGGCCATGCTGGAGAAGAAGCTGGAGGACTAGCCCCCCCAGAACAGGTCCAGCGTCGTGGCGCCCATTATCTCGTCGAAGGAGAAGTCAAGGGCGTCTAGGAGCTGGTCGAACATGGAGTGCGCGTACTCGATATACTTGTCAGGGTCTATCTCGTCGGACCGCGCGAGCTCGGCGGGCTTGACGTAGGGAGGGCTCTTCGTCTTGACGTAGGCGATCATCTCCCCCGCCTTGATCTCCTTCCCCCTTTCCTGGAGCTGTATCGCAGCCCTGACGTGCTGCGGGGTGGTCCCGCTGTACTTGTCGGCAGGCTTCCCCATCATCACCGTGAACGCGAGGTCGATGACGGGCACCTTCTTCCCCTTGATCTCGTTCAGCATCGTCGTGAGGAGCCCCTTCGTGTCCGCTCGCGCCCGTTCGAAGTCCTCGGGGGTCTTGACCCCGCTCAGGATGTCCAGCGTCTTGTAGAATACCCGTTTCAGGTACTCGGGGGTCTGCGACTTCTTGCCCGTCAGCCCCTTTATGTCCACCGTCCCGTCAGGGAGGACCCCGAAGTAGTTCTTCTTCCTGCTGCTGAATGCCACGTACCTGTATACCTTGTCCAGGTCAAGCTCGACCCCGAGGTCCTTGTCTGCCCAGCGGGATATGGTGAGCACCTGCTCCTTCGAAGGGCTGTGCAGGAAGAGCGAGTCGGTGTCCGAGTAAAGGACGTCGACCCCCAGCTCCTTGCACTTCGATATGGTCCGGGTGATGGCGTCCCGGCCGAGGGCGGCCGTCGCCTCGGCGACCGGGAGGCAGTAGAATGCGAAGGACTCGAACCCGAAGCTCCCATACGCTCCGTTGAGGTACACCTTGAGGCTCTGCGAGACCACCCCGTAGAGCTCCCTGTCCTGCTTCGAAAGGGTCGGGTCTTTCGCGAGCTGCTTGTAGTGGCCGACCCTGAGGTCCCTGAGAGACCCTATGACCAGGCTCGTGATCCCCTTCTTCCGGATGCACTCCCAAGAGTCCGTGTCGGGTATCTTGTTGGCCCTGCACTCGGGGTGGGGGCAGTTCACCGTCTCATAGGAGAGGTTGTGCACCTTCATCAGCGAGGGGTAGAGGCTGGCGAAGTCGAGGACGGACACGTCGAAGTAGACCCCGGGCTTCGGGTCGATGACCAGCCCCCCCTTGTACTTCTTCCCCTTTATGGCCGACTTCGAAGACGCTCCTCCCTTCTCGGACAGCTCGTCCTGCCGCGGGATCAGCGCGCCGATCCTGCGGTGCTCGTAGAAGAGCATGCTCCGTATCCAGTTCGAGATTCCCAGCCTCGAGACGTCGTTCATCGGCATCTTCCCGATCCTCGAGATCATGAGGAGGAGCTTCATCACCAGGGAGTCGTTCATGGACGTCAGCTCGAAGGTGAGCTGAGAGTCGTTCAGGCAGTACTCCCCCAGCTTGAGCAGGGGGAGCTCCCCTACCTCTCCCTCGAACTCCAGCTTCGACTTCCCCATCAGCGACTCTGATATCCCTCCGAGGGTGTGGTCGTTGTACCTGTTGCCGAAGGCGTAGACTTGGATCGACCTGTTGCGGAAGAACTGATAGAGGTCTACGTGGATCCCGTGCTTGAGCGAGGCGGCCACCCGCTCGAGCTGGATTGGGTCCTCGTCCTCTCCGACGCCGAGCCTCTCCGCCCTGTGCCGCAGATACCTGAGGTCGAAGTCGTCGCCGTTGAACGTGACCACGACGGGGTAGTCCATGATCTTCGACAGCACCGCTCTGAGCAGGTCCTCCTCCCTTTCGAAGAGCTGGAACCTGAAGGGCCCCCCGTCCAGCCCCTCCGCGCTCCTCTCTCCCTTCAACAGGTAGACCTCCTTCTCGCTCTCGCTGTAGAACGACACGGCGATGACCTCCCTGTTCGGGTTCTCGACGTCCGGGAGCCTCCCGGGCTCGTTGTCCACCTCTATGTCGAGTGCCACCCTCTTGAACTCGACCAGCGGCTCTCCGAGGAGCTCCGCCCACTCCTTCAGGTAGGGGGTGAACTCAGGGGGGTTCTTCGTCAGGATCTCTTCGAGTGACCGGGCGACCCTCTCGGTGACCTCGTGCCTCACCGCGACCACCTTCCCCTGGGAGGCCCTGTAGTAAGTCCCCATCCTGAGACCCAGGTCGTACGCGTAGTTCTCGTAGTACTTGATGTCCGCCTCCCACGCCCTGATCTGGTCCCGTATGCTGTCGTTCCCCCCTCCTATGGCCAGGGGGTCGGTGGTGACTATCTTCCTCAGCCTGGCCGTGGTGTCGTTGATGAGGTCGAGCCTGTCCTCCTCCGTTATCGACACTACGTCCTTCCGCGCCCTGATCGCCGTGAGGTCCTCCATCGGGAGCCTGGTGAAACAGTACGGCCTGTGCCCCGTGTTGTCTTCCCAGAGCCAGAACCTCCCCGCCTTCGGGTCGTAGAACTTCAGGACGGCCTTCCTCGTGTCGCCGTCGTAGGTGGCGGAGGCGAGCAGAGACTCTCCGATTTCGCCGACCGGCCTCATCAGCGCCGCTAGCTTCGCTGCCAGACCTGCGGAGGCGACGAGGGACTGGGCGGTCATGGGTGGAACGGTCCGACCGCGGGCCTTTCGGCAGATAAGGCTACCTCGCCAGACGTGAAGCCATGGTTTATATCGAGACCTGCGCCCGCCTTTTCAGATGCCCGACCTCGGCGCCCTGATCAGGGGGTATGCCCCGTACTTCTTCATCGTCATGGGGGTGGCGTGGCTGGCGGTCGCCGTCCTCGGTGGCTCGGTCCTGACCGCCTGGCCTGTCGTCGCGTGCTTCGCCAGCGGCGTCCTGCTGAAGCGGTGGCCCGACGCCGGGCTGACCTTCGCCTGGGCCGTCTCGACCGCCTCGATGGGGCTCGTATTCTCGGCCTACGAGGTCTATGCCTGGTATCCCCTCCTCGGGGGAGCCTTCTCGTCCGTGGCCGCCGTCCCGGTGACCGGGTTCGCCGTCTTCGCGGTGGCGCACCTCTTCCTGTTCTACGCCGGCTTGGCGCGCCCTGTCGTCGCCTAGATGGTATCGGAGAACTTCCGCAGATAGTATACCGTATATCCGCTTATCACGAAGAGCGCGAAGAACGCCCTCGTGGCGAAGACCAGGTTCCACGGAGTCGGATAGGTCGAAAAGAGGTTGTTGGGGTTGCAGGGAATGTGATTGGCGAGGTTGGTGGAGCACGCTGACGTGTACGCCGACCCCCAGAGCATGAAGTTGTACATCACCTCGTAGGCCGCGGAGAACGCCACGATGAACCCGAAGACCTGTATCGTCATCAGCAGCCAGTGGGGCCACTTGGAGATCTTCTCTTCTCCTATCCTGAGCCCGCTATAGAAGAGGGCTACGCAGGCGACGGCGAAGTAGGTGATGGGCTGGGCGAAGTAGGGGGGGAACGGGAAGTAGACGTTGACCCAGGTCTCCCCCACCGGCTGCCCGGTGACGTACAGGGACTCGACGATGCCGTAGACAGACACGACCACGATGATCGCAAGGGACACCAGGGCGACGACGAGGTACATCCGCCTCGCGCTCTCATCCATGATTTCCCGGACCCCGGCCTTGGCTCTTTAAGCGTTGAAGGGCACCTGCCAGGCCGGAAGGGCCGCCAAGCCAGAAATAGCCTCGGGCTCAGCCGGGCTCGACTTGGCTCTGCTCGACCTCGCCGTCGAGGCCGCCGTGCTCGTGTTCAGCGTCCCGGTGTTCGCTTATTCAGCGTACACAGTCGTCCTTTTCGCCGGGAGCGCTGCATACAAGGCGCCTCCGATGTCCGGGCCCCTGTCCCCGCTCCCCAAGCTCAGCGTCCTGCTCGCCGTCTACGACGAACGGGAGGTGGTGGGGGAGACGCTGGCGGCCCTCGACGCCCTCGACTACCCCCGGGACAGGCTGCAGGTAGTCGTGGCTGACGATTCCGACGACGAGACTTCGGAGGTGGTCGATGGCGCGGCCGCGCGGATGCGCGCCGAGGGGGTGGACTTTCTGGTCTCGAGGAGGAATGGGAGGGAGGGGTTCAAGGCGGGCGCGATGAACGCCGCGATGGCGAGCGTGTCCGGGGAGTACACCCTCCTCCTCGACGCGGACTCGAGGGTCTCTTCGGAAAGCGTCGCCGACGGGGTCAGGACCCTGGCAGGGGGGGACCTGTCCTTCGTGTCCTTCAGGGTCGGGCACTACAACAGGGAGACGAACCTGGTGACGAGGTCGTACGCCCTCTTCCAGGACACGGTCGACGGGCTGCAGAAGATGGGGTCCACCCCGCTGGGGCTCCCCTACTCCCTGCAGGGGGGGTTCGTCCTCGCCAGGACCGACGCCCTCCGCCAGGTGGGGCTCTGGAAGGAGGGGATGCTCACCGAAGACGCGGAGCTCTCGTGCAGGCTCTTCGCTTCGGGGCTGAAAGGGGGGTACCTCAGCGGGGACCAGCTCCTGAGCGAAGACCCTTCGTCCCTCAGGGTCTGGAAGAGGCAGGCGGCCAGGGTGGCCCAGGGGTGGTCCCAGTGCCTGCGGCTCGACCTGGGGGTGGTGCTCCTTTCGAAGAAGCTGGACCCGTTCAGGAAGCTGGGGCTCCTGCTCACCCTCCTCTCCCCGTTCGCAAGCCTCAGCTGGATAGTGGTGTCCCTCCTCACGGCTTCGGCCGTCTTCTTCCGCCTCGTTTCCCCCCAGAGCTCCCTCTTCTCGAACCCGGCCTACGTCGTGGCCGTGACCGTCCCGGCGGCGGTGTTCTACGCCGCTGGGGCCAACGCCCTGAGGATCCGTAAGATGCTCACCCCCAGGAACCTCTGGCTCCTCCCGGTCCTCTCCTACACCGTGTCCGGGATGTTCACCATCTCCGCAATCGCGTTCCTGAGGGGGCTGTTCAGCGACAAGGGGACGTTCTTCAGGACCCCGAAGACAGGGGGGAGGGCGGTGGCGAAATCTGACGCTCAGCCTGGGGAGGGGAGGGGGGTCCTCTTCGCCGAGGGGGTCCTCTCCGTCGCCTCGCTCGCCCTCGCCGTCCCGATGTCGCTAGTGGGGCAGTACTTCCTCTCCCTATCGCTCCTGGGGTTCGGGGCGGTCACCCTGAAGTCGATGGAGCTGTCGCGGTTCTTCGAGGGTGGAAGGCGATGATCCCGGCGGCACGCCCCTTCTTCAGACTGGGCCGATGGCCGGTGAGCGCCGCTCCCGGCCCTTGCACCCCTGGGTCCATGCCTCCGGCTTCTCTCCGCTCACCGTCGCTTGACGCTCCCTCCGGGGGGCTTCTGGCTGTCCCTTGCCTCCTGGGGGAAGCCGGCGCGCTCCCTCTACTTCGATTTGTGAAGTCAACCTCGAGATGTCGAAGTGCCGGAAGCCCGGACGGACCACGACTCGGAATGAATGTCTCCGACAGACAAGCGTAGGGCGCCTCGGTTGCGCTTTCCGAGCCAGACCTCAGATACACTTATACCTATGTTACCATCATGGTTACATCATGGCGTATTACGAGCTCTGGGCCCTACTTGAGAATTGGAAATCCGAGTTCTCAGCTGAGGACTTCGCTAGCGCGTTCCCTAGCCCTGACTCTAGGAAAGTCTTGTCAGACATGACAAACAAGAGACTCCTCGAACGAATCGGACGTGGCAAGTACAGGGTGACAACCCCCTCGAGCTATGTCAGAGCCAAGTACAATATAGGAGAATCATATGATTTCTTGAGGAACGCAGAGCTACCCTACGCTCTGACAGACGTGGATGGAGTCTTGGTCTGGACCAATGGCGGGTACAACGCTAATCGGTTCTTCGGCTCATACCCGATCTACATCAAAGTGCGGGAGCCAGATGTAGAGGGATGGAAAGAGTTCCTAACCAGGTCAGGACGAAAATACATCATAGGGACAAAGCCAGATGAAACGCTCTACGGGATCTACTTCGCAATCATCCCAACTGCCAGGCTGAAGGCTGAAACGATGAATGGGCTGAAAGTAGATCCGCTCAGAACGGTCGTAGAATTCTGCAGGAATAACCCATACACTTACACCCCTGCGCTTGAAATGCTCTACAGGAAGTACTCGCTCGGCACAAACACGAGATACGAAACGCCGCCAAGATAGAACATGATCGGAGAGAAGCTTCTCGCAAGAGAAGCCGAAGTTCTAAAGCTTCTCAAGACACTAGGGCCGGAACGGCCTTACACCCTAATCGGCGGATACGCGGTGGACGCCTATTCTGCGCTCCCTAGATACTCGGTGGACCTGGATATTGTCGTCGCGAAACCCCAACTCGGGCAGTTCGCGCCGCTTCTTGAGCAGGGCGGTTTCGCGGACAACGAAGAGCCCTACATGAATGAAATCGAGGGCGTTGAAACGAGGAAGTTCACCAAGCCAGTGGAAGACGAACAGGTTTCAGTCGACTTGTTGGTTGGCGGGGTTCGTTGCCGGCAGACAGAAGCAGTCTGGAAAGTGGGCGACATTAGCGAGACCGCAAAGGTGCTCAGAGTGGTGGGCGTGAGTGATTCGGCCCCGGCAAGGGTTGCCTCGCGGGAGCTGCTGATAGCGCTGAAGCTTCACTCCGGGAGGGATCCGGATCTCAGAGACGTCGTCATGCTTTCAGCAGATGCCGATTGGAGCGTCGTTCGGGCCCTCGGTGCTAGAGGGTCGAAGTCGAAAATGAAGAAGCAACTTGAGCACGCAGTCGAAGTTTTGGGCGAGCCGGACTTCGAAGGCCGGCTCAAGGCGTATTTCAGTTCGAGGCAAAACGAGAGTGCCCGCGTTAGGGTTGCCGTCACGGAGATCGGAAGATTCCTGAACCGGATGTGACAGGCGGTGGAACAGCGGTAGCTTGCCACGGCCGGAAGCTTGCAACGAGGCTGCTTCGAGTATGGACTGTGGAAGCACGCGTGTCATCAGGCGCTGGCATGCACGGAGCTGAATCGAGCTCTTCGCTGAGGCGGGTCTCCGGAAGACGAGGGCGGGAGGCGATGATCATGGCCGCTCTCCAGCTTGCAAACGCGACGACGCCATCCTGGAGGTCGTAGGGATGCCTCCTCTGGACATGCAGAGGGGGTAAACCAAGGCCGAGACCTTACGCGCGGCATCCAGCAAAGCGAACGCCCCGGACCGCTTGGGGTGATCGGCGAATCTCATCTCCCGTTGCCTTTCGGCTCAGAAGCCGTGGTCTCAGTTAAGAGCGTTGAGAACAGGCTCCGGGCCTGCCTTGGCGGGCACGGCGCGTCGTTCATTGACGAAAGCACCACAGTGCAGGGGAAACGGGCGCCGTGTAGAGACTGGACGGGACCGAATCCTCCGGCCAGTTCGGCGACAGAGGACGGGTCTTCGGGGCTGATGCTCCCTGCGTCGAGGAAGCAGAGCCGGTTGAGCGAATGCCAAAGTCCACTCCCGTTCTGAGACGCCGATACGGAGACCCATTCCATGGACGTTTCGGGAGGCGGACGGCCTGTCTCCAGGATCACGAGGGCTTGAACCGGCTCGCGCCTGCGCTCCTGGCTGTCGCGCTCCTGCTCGCGCTTGCCGCGCCCGTCAGCTGCTCCATCGCAGGGAGGTCGCTGAGCCTCGACGTGTACTCCGACGGGTACGTGCTGGTGACTCGGACGGTGTCGGTCGACCCCAGCGCGACCTCCGTCCAGGTCCCCCTGCTCTCGTCCGTCGTGTCGAACCTCGTCGCGACCGACCAGAGCGGTTCCCCGCTTTCATACGGCCTGAGCTCCGCGGGGACGAACATCACGGTGTACACCCTAGGGGCCAGCTCCGTGACACTGCGGTATGACACGAGCAACTTGACGTCGAAGAGCGGGACCGTCTGGACGCTGGCGTTCGCGGCGCGGTTCAACTCCACAGTCGTCCTCCCGGAGTTCTCGACCCTCCTCTCTGTTTCGGGGACCCCTTACTCCATCAATGAAACAGGCACGTCCCCCGAGGTGTCTCTGTCCCCCGGGGCATGGAAGGTGACCTACGGGGTCCCGCTCGGGACCACGGCGAGCGGGGGCCGAGGAGGTCGCCCGCTCCTGGCGCCAGCGCAAGTCGGCGCATTGGCGATAGCCATGGCCGCCCTGGCCGGGGGTCTGTACTACCGCCGGTGGAGAGGCGGAAGGCCTGGACCGACCAGCGGGGAGCTCAGGCCCGATGACGTGCAGGTGCTGCGCTTCATCCATGAAAGAGGGGGGAAGGCCCTCGAGCTCGAAATCAGGTCCAAGTTCGCCCTCCCAAAGACTTCCGCCTGGAGGCAGATCAAGCGCTTGGAGAGGATGGGGTACGTGAAGGTGACGAAGGCGGGCTCGCAAAACCAGATAGAGATATTGAAGAACTGGAGCGGCGCTGTCTAGGCCGAAACGGAGGCGCTCGAGGCCTCCTGGAATCCGAGGTAGGCCTGGGCCATGGCGGCTGCGCCCGCAGTGACGTCCTGGGCCGCGAAGAGCTGCAACGCCTGCGTCAGGTGCGCCTGGGCCACCGCTGCCTCAGTTGCCCTGACCCGCGAGTCGCTCTGCAGGTACGCCAACGCCGTCTCGGTGGCGTTGGTCGAGCTCTGGGTCCGTGTGGCGAGGGAGGTCCCCGACGCGGCGAGAGAGGTCGCGCTGCTCGAGTATGACCCTATGCTTGCCTGCATGAGCGCCTGGGCCGAAGCGACGAAGGACTGCGCGGCCTGGGCCGTCGACATGGCATCGACAGAGACCTGTCCCAGGGTGGCTTTTGCAGTCGCGTTGAGATACGCCCCTCCCCCGGAGGAGACGCCGGCGGCTGCCGACAGCAGGTCGGTCCCGACCAACACAGCCGATCCCCCCGAAGAGACGGCTGTGCCCAGGGACGAGATGTCGGCCTGGATGGTGGCCATGGCGGAAGTCTCCTGGTGGAGCGCCGCGTTGGCTCCGCTGACGCTGCCAGACACCTGGATTCCCGTCAGGACGTTGTAGATGCTCTGCACCCCGGGGACTGTCAGATATGCCGCGAGGTCTGCCACGACCGACCGATAGGCGGAAACGTAGGCGGTCCCGTCAGACTGGACGGCCGCCGCGTCGGCGACCCCGCTGCTGAGGTACCCCGAGAACGCGCCCAGGTTGGCGCCTGCGAAGGCGCTGCTCCATGCCGCGGACGAGTTCAGGGAGCCGTCATACCGGATAGCGGCCGACGATGACGCCTGGACCGCCGCCAGCAGGGACGTCTGCCCCACGAGCCCGAGGAGCGCGCTCATCTCCGCCCTGACCTCCGTGTCTGTGGCCTGGGCGGCAGTGACGCTGGTCGAAACCGCGCTTGTGTTGACCTCGGAGATCGCGACGGCCACGGCAGAGGCCGACGCGCTCATGTTCGCAGACGCCTCTGCTTGAGACTTTGCATATGCGCCCCAATCGGCCTGATAGGCTGTCACGCTGGCGATGAGCGCAGCTTCGGTCCCGATGGTCGCGTTAGCCTCCGCTGAGAGCGGGGCGACGACCGAAGCGGCGAACTCCTGGCCGCGCTGCGAGTAGGTGTAGGAGGAGATGGTCATGAGTGCCGCTTGAGATGCCTGAAGGTCTGCCCTCGCCAGAGCCGCGAGAGAGAGTGCCTGCGACAGGCTGGCCGAAGCTCCCAGATGACCTTCCGCCTGGACAAGGGCCGAAGCGGCTTGTGTGAGATTGGCCCTCGCGGAGGCTACGCTCGCGGCTACCTGTGCGCAAGCTTCGGCGAACGCCTGCGCGCCGGACGAGCTGGCCGACCCGCTCGCGCAGGCTTGGGCCGCCACCGAGGCGATGACCTCCACGGTCGCATTGACCTCGGCGATGGCCGACAGGACCGCGTTGTAGTCGACCGCCGCAGTGAGCCCTGCTTTGCTCAGCGCGACGCTGGACGACGCGGACGCTGCAGCATAGTCGGCCATCGCTGCCTGTGCGTCTTGGATCCCGGCGGCCTGGGCGGTCCCTGCCTGGGCGTCCGCCTGGGCGGTGGCCATGAGGGAGTCCCCCTGACCCAGAAGGGCCTGGGCCCCGCTTACGGCGAGCCCGCTGGCGGCCGCATAGTCGACCGTGTCATAGGCGTAGGATCTGGCCGACCCGGCCGCGCTGATGAGCATGGTCAGCTGGCTGGACGCACTCCCCTGGCCCAGCACCGCTAGGGGGGTGAATGTCCCTGCGATGAGGATGCATGCCAGGGCAGCGGGAATCCACTTCCGCCTCGAGTGACCGTTCATGGCGAGGGGTCACGCCCCTGGGAGGATAAGGAACTCCTTGGAACGACCGTTCCACGCTGCATCAAGGGTCTTTCGGTCCGGTCCCATGCCCCGAAGTGTTCCTCCAGGGCCCGGACCTCGTGGTCGAGCTGTGCCAGTCTCGAGACGGCATTTTCGCGCTCTTTCATCAGAAGCCTCAAGCGGATGAGCTCGAAGGGCTTGGACGCGGCCCGGAGGTGCTCCCAGGGCGCGATCCCTGGGACTTCGTCTTTCGATCTAATCGCCAAAACAGAGGAAGGTGGCCTAGGAGGCCACCACTGTAGTACTGGCGTAGACGTTGGAGCCGATCACGGTGACCAAATACTGCTGCCCTGAAACGACTCCGTTGGTCTGGGTGGTGCCGCTCATTGATATGTTCCCGGTGTAGCTGATCGTGGAAGAGGACCCCGAAGAAACGGTGGTCCCCGCCGATGTGAGCATGGATGCCTGGATTGACGAGGTCTGCTGGACGACCCCCGACCCGCTCACGGTGAAGATGGCCGAGCCGTTGAAAGAAGCCGGGAGTGCGATGGAGATGACGGATGTCAGGGAGGTCGAAGCAGAGACGGGCGTGATTATGATCTCTTGGATCTGGCCGCTCGCGTCTCCCGTGTTCTGGAGGCTCAGGGTGAGGGAGTCTCTGGAGAGGGTGGCTGCGACTACGTTCACGCTGGCTGACGTCTCAGCTTGGAAGGTGCTGTACCACGCCTGGGTGGAGAGGTCCACGGTGACCCCGACCTGCAGCGAGACAGAGGCCGTCGCCTGTGACGGGACGCTGGTGGCCACCGCCGTGGCGCTGAAGACGAACTGCGGGTTGGTGCTGGTCGCCGTGTTCTGGATGACGGTCCTGACGTCGACAAGGGCCGACGCGGACGAGCTGTCGTTGACGCTGACCGCGCTCCTGGACGTAGCCGTCACTGTAGAGGAGGCGACGACCGCAGCGTACGTGCGGTTGTTGTAGACGACGTCGATCGAGTCGACGTTGAACCTGAAGGCGTCATAGGAGGCAGCTTTGACTTTGGAGGCGGCGAGGACCTGCGCGGTCCCGGAGGCCATGAGGTCCATGGACCCGGACCCGCTGACTTGGACCCAGCCGCTCGACATGCTTGAGCCTGCCTTGTGAGCCTGGACCGAGCTGTAGTGCATCATGGCGTGGCTCACCCCCTGAGACGCCTCGGGGGGGTCTACGCCCATTATGGAGAGGTTGCCTGACCCTGACTGACTTGGGCTCTGATATTGGACTGTAGCGACCGCGGCCGCCAGTACTATTGCGACGGCTGCCACGATCGCGATTGCCGCGACATATGTTTTCTTCATCGACGGGCCGCTGGGAGACGGGGGGTGATTAGGAACCCCGAAGAACAAGCGTTCCCGAACGGGTTGGAACGGTATGCAGGAGGCACCCCCCTTCGCTAAGGGGAGGGGCCGCCTTGACCTGCCTGCTCAGGGGAGCGACGCAGCCTACGAAGGAGGTTCCCATCTCCCGCCCTTCCTCCAAGGCCATGTCAGAGGACGCGCTGGGGATGCCCTTCCTCGAGCTCGGCTACCCTGGTTACTCCCTGCCGCGGTATGCCTCCGCCTTCGCGGTCTGACGCCGGCCGCTATGGGTGAGGACGCCTCTTGCGGGTCCCCTGCCCGCTCCGGACGCTCCCCCGCCCCTCCCGCCGATAGCTTTCAATAACCTCCCCCGTTCGGCCCCGGCAGGACACATGGACTTCATCCCTGTCAACAAGCCGATAATCGGGGAGGACGAGAAGAAGGCAGTCCTCGACGTCGTCTCTTCAGGGATGCTGGTCAACCCCTCTTTCGAGGGGGGCGCGCAGGTGAGGGCGTTCGAGGGGAAGCTCAGGAAGCTCCTAGGCGTGAAGCACGCCGTTGCGGTCAACTCTGGGACGGCCGCGCTGCACACCGTCCTGATGGCGCTGGGGGTCAAGCCCGGGGACGAGGTGGTCGTGCCGTCGTTCACCTTCGTGGCAACCGCAAACGTGGTCCTCGCATGTGGGGCGAAGCCCGTGTTCGTAGACATCAAAGATGACTACAACATGGACCCGGACGCGTTCAGGAAGGCCATCACGAGGAAGACGAAGGCGGTCATCCCCGTACACGTCTACGGATACCCGGCGGACATGGACGAGATCAGGGAGATCGCAGACTCGAAGTCGGTCAAGGTCGTCGAGGACGCGGCGGAGTCGCTGGGGGCGACCTACAAGGGGGTGCAGACGGGGAAGCTTTCGGACGCGGGGTGCTTCAGCCTCTACGCGACCAAGGTCGTCACCTCCGGGGAGGGGGGAGCCATCTCGACGGACGACGACGAGCTCGCGGAGCTGCTCAGGCTGGTGAGGAACCACGGCCAGGTGCACGGATACGACTCGAGGCACCTGGGGTACAACTACAGGCTCCCCGAGATGAGCGCCGCCCTCGCGTCGGTGCAGATGGACCGCCTCGACGGCTTCCTAGATGCGAGGGAGCGCAACGCGAAGCGTCTGATGGAGATGCTCGGCTCGGTCGACGGGGCCGAGTTCACCCAGGACGCGACTGACAGGACGCACTGCTACTACCTGTACACGCTGCGCCTCAAGAAGGGCAGGGACAGGGTGAAGGAGTCCCTGGCCGCCGCCGGCGTGGGGTCGGGGGTCTACTGGCCTGTTCCGGTGCACCGCACCCCGCTCTACCAGGGGCTGGGTTATTCGAAGAAGAAGCTCCCGCGGACCGAAGACGCGGCGAAGCGCGTCCTGTCGATCCCGGTCCACCCCGGGGTGAGCCAGGGGGACCTGAAAAGAGTGAGGGACGCCTTCCTCTCGGCCGCGAGAGAGCACCTGCGGTGAGGGGTCCGGGCCCGGTGTCGCCTTGAAGGCCCTAGTTTCTCTTATGTGCCACCCCGAGCGGGAGCCGAAGATACAGCTCCCTCCGGACGAGAGGTACGACGCCTTCGTCAACAGGGTCCCCAACTACGCGGACGCATACAGGGCGGCGATCGCCAGGGCGAATGAGGAGGGGGTCGACCTGGTGACCGCGGACACCGACGGGTATCACCCGGCCGGGGAGATAGCGAAGCTCGCCACAGGGGACTTCGGCGAGGGGCCCGCGCTGGTCCTCCCCTACAGGGAGAACATCGGTTTCCAGTCCAGGTCGTTCTCGCTCTTCTTCTCCCTGGTCGGGCGGAGGCGGGTCAGGGACGCGACGGGGGGCCTCTGCAGGCTCTCTCTGGACTTCATGCGGTCCCTCCCTCCCCTGAGGTCGGAGGACATGACGGTCCACATCGAGATCCTGAGGCACGCGGCGAAATCTGGGGCGAGGCTGGTCCAGTACGGGTACCGTTCGAGCTCGAACGACGAAGCCGAGTCGAGGCGGACTGCGCACTACCAGCTGAAGCTCATCTGGGCAACCCTGAAGTGACCGGCCCGGCGCGAAGGACGTCGCACTACTCCGGCGGGAGGAGCAAGAGGCTCGACCCCGCGGAGCAAGACAGAAATACGAGGCGGGGCAGGCGAATCCAATCTTGAGCGCCCCACCCCCACCCATCGCACCGGCACCTGAGACTCCTCCCAAGGAGGCGGCGCCGCCGAAGGTGTTCGCCGCGGCCGTCTACGAATGCGTCAGATGCGGGACCAAGACCACCCAGGAGGAGCTGGCGAGGCTCCCTGAGGTAAAGTGCATCTGCGGCTACCGGGTCTTCAAGAAGGTCAGGCCGATGGTGGTCAAGCAGATCAAGGCGATCTGAGCCGGAGACCGGCAGTTCGGCGATTGCATAAGTGGAATACTAACCATTTAACTACCCCACCCGTTCGTGGCGTCTGACGCTTGTACCTGATGCAGAGCAAGGAGAGGGCGGCGATCCAGGGCTACGGAGCATACGTCCCCTACTATAGGCTCCCCACCACTGAAATCGCGAAGGTCTGGAAGGGGGGCGGCTCGGGGCCCAACGTCGAGAAGGCCGTGGCCGCGATGGACGAGGACACGGTCACCATGGCCATCGAAGCGGGGCGATACGCCATGAAGATGGCAGGGACGGAGAGGCTCGGGGCCGTCTTCGTCGGGACGGAGTCGAAGCCCTATGCCGTAAAGCCGACCAGCACCATCGTCGCCCAGGCGCTGGGGCAGCACCACACGCTGGCGGCCGACCTGGAGTTCGCCTGCAAGGCCGGGACCGAGGCCATGCAGATAGTCACCGGGCTGGTAGGCTCCGGGATGATAGAGGCCGGGCTCGCGATAGGGATGGACACCGCGCAGGGGCGTCCGGGGGACGACCTGGAGTACACGGCCGCGAGCGGCGGGGCCGCCTACGTCATCGGAAGGAAGGACAAGAAGTCCGCAGCGGTCATAGACTGCAGCACGTCGTTCGTATCTGACACCGGGGACTTTTGGCGCAGGGCCCACGAGCGGTACCCCCGCCACCTCTCGAGGTTCACCGGGGAGCCTGCATATTTCCACCACATCGAGAATTCGGTCAACACCCTCTTCAAGGAGACGGGGCACAAGCCTTCCGACTTCAAGTACGCCGTCTTCCACCAGCCGAACCCTAGGTTCCCGGTGGAGGTGGCCACGAGGCTGGGGTTCACGATGGAGCAGATCAAGACGGGCCTGCTGAACCCCCTCATAGGGAACACCTACGCCGGGAGCTCCCCGATAGGGCTCGCCGCCGTCCTTGACGAAGCCAGCCCCGGAGACAAGATACTCCTCGCGAGCTTCGGGTCCGGGGCGGGGTCCGACGCATTCTGCATCGAGGTACTGGACGGAATAGCAGCGACCAGGGGGGTCAACCCCACAGTGAAGTCGATGATGGAGCGGAGCACCAGGATCGACTACTCGACCTATTCGAAGTTCCGCGACAAGCTCCACAAGTAGGCGGTGCGGTGGCTAGAAAGGCGTACGTGTCGTCCGTCGGTTTCACCCCTGTCGGGGACCACTGGGAGAAGTCGATCATAGACCTCGCGGTGGAAGCGGCCCGCGGCGCCCTCAAAGGGTCCGGCGTGAAGAACCCCGGGCAGATAATAGTGGGGAACATGTTCAGCGCGGTCGGCGCGAGCCAGGAGCACCTCGGCGCACTCCTGGCCAGCGCTCTCGGCCTCTCCGGCACCCCCGCATACAAGATAGAAGCGGCGTGCTCTTCAGGGGGGGCGGCGTTCAACGTCGGGTACAACCTCGTCCGCTCTGGGGCGGTGGACTCGGCCCTGGTCGTCGGGGTCGAGAAGATGAGGGACCTCGAGCCCGAGGAGGTCTCCCAGGCGCTCGCCATGGCAGAGTCGGCCGAGTACACCCAGTTCGTCGGCGCCACCTTCGCGGCGCTGAACGGGCTCCTGGCCAGGTACTACATGGAACAGAAGAACGTCACGAGGGACGAGCTGAGCTCCATCCCGGTGCTCGACCACGCCAACGCGGTCACGGCGGCCCATGCCCAGTTCAGGAAGGCCATCACCCCGGAGGTGGTGGGGAGGTCTGCCATGATAGCAGACCCGCTCAGGCTGTTCGACTGCGCCCCGGTGGGGGACGGGGCGGCGGCCGCGATGATCGTAGCGGAGGGGGGCGCGTCGGCAGGGAAGGGGAAGCTGTCGGAGGTCCTCGGAGGGAAGATAGCCACCAACGAGTTCAGCATCTACGAAAGGGACGACATGCTCGATTTCAAGGCCACCAGAGACGCGTTCAGGGGGGCGACGGCGGAGGCTGGGATCTCCCCGAAGAAGCTCAGCCTGGTCGAGGTCCATGACGCGTTCTCCGTCGTGGGGGCGCTCTCTCTGGAGGCGATGGGGTTCTCGAAGCCGGGAGAAGGGTCCAGGGACGCGAAGGCAGGCAAATACTCCAGGGGAGGAGAGCTCCCGATCAACACGTTTGGTGGGCTGAAGGCCAGGGGGCACCCGGTCGGGGCGACCGGGATGTACCAGATAGTCGAAGCGTACCTCCAGTTGACGGGACAGGCCGGGAAGAACCAGGTGGAGGGGGCGCAGTACGCCGCCACGCAGAACATAGGCGGGGTCGACTCTACCAGCGCGGTACACGTCTTCGGGAGGAGCTCCTGAGTTGGCGATACGGCACTGGAGGGTGAAGGACCGCTACTACAGGCTCATCGGGAGCAGGTGCACCGAATGCGGGGCAGAGTGCTTCCCTCCGGTCTACAGATGCAGGAAGTGCGGGTCGGAGAAGATAGAGGACAGGGAGATGCCCCAGAGCGGCAAGATAGTCACCTACACCCAGCTCCACGAGCCGCTCCCGGGGTTCGAGGCGCAGGCCCCGTTCTACCTCGCGGTGGTGGAGCTCGACAACGGGGCAAAGATGCTCACCCAGCTGGTCGACTCCACAGACGAGTCGGTCAAGACGGGGGCGAAGGTCGTCGCGACTGTCCGCAGGGCGAGGGTCGACGGGGACTCCGGGCAGATCACGTACGGCTACAAGTTCAGGGTGACGTAGGGAGCCAGGCTGGCTCCGCTCCATCCTCCGCGCTTCAGCTTCGCAGTTCCTTCCGCATGAGCGCGTTGCTCTTCCCGAAGGGGGCGACCACCCTGAACCCTCTCTTCTCGAACATGGACGCGCTCCCGAACCAGGCCGCCAGGGCGCCCCTGTTGGTCACAGGGTAGGCTTCCACCGTCCCTCCCCCCATCTTCCGTATGGAGTTGAGCGCGGCGTCCAGGGCGGCTGACGCCACCCCTCTGTTGCGGTATGCCCTATCGACCGAGAAGCACGTTATCCTCCAGAGCTCCCCCGGGCCGGCCCCGAGGTCCAGCTTGCGGTACTTCCTCCCCCTGTCGATCCGGGGCGCCTCCTCCTTGGGGCCGTACTGGCACCACCCCACAGGCCTGCCGAGGTCGTAGACGAGTATCCCGTGGGCCCTCCCGTCAGAGACCAGCTTCCGCTTTTCTATCCTGTTCCGTTCGGCCCTCTGCTCCAGGGTGAGGCTCTCCCGTTCGGCTTGCGGGGGCGGCCTCTCCCTCTGGTAGTAGACGCACCAGCAAGCCCCCCACTCCCCCTTGCGCCTGAAGAGAGCCTGAAAGTCAGGCCATGTCTCCTTTGAGAGCTCTCTGGTCTCGTACTTGGGCGGGGCCATCTCCGCGGCGGCCGATGGCCCGCGCCTCTACTAAGCGTTCCCTGGGCCCCTCGTCTCCCTTCCCCGGCGCGGGCCGGCCGGGGAGCTCAAACGGCAAGACAGTTAAGACGAATGCAACCGCACGGTCGGCGCCCATGGCCCAGACTGTGACCGTCCTCGCGGTCTTCCTCCTGATATCACTGTTCTCCGTCCTCGTCGCGAGGAGGACCAGGACCCCTTACACGACCCTCCTGGTGCTCGTCGGGCTCTTGCTTTCGGCCGTACCGCTGGCCGGCCTCGCCGGGCTGACCGGGTTCTTCAACCACCTGGCCAACGAGCAGCTCTTCGTCGGGCTCGTCCTTCCGCCCCTCCTCTTCGAGAGCATCATGAGCGTCAAGGTCTCCGACTTCCGGGCGGTCTACAGGCCCGCCCTCCTCATGGCCACCATGGGGGTCTTGATCTCCACCCTGGTGGTAGGCGTGGTCCTCTGGAGGGTGGTCGGGTTCTCCCCTCTGGTGTCGTTCCTCTTCGCCGCCCTCATATCCCCGACCGACGTCGCCACCGTCCTCGAGATATTCGGGAGGGTGAACGTCCCCACCAAGCTGGCGACGCTGGTCGAGATGGAGTCTGTCTTCAACGACCCGACGGGGATCGCGATATTCACCGTGGTGCTGACCACGTCGGCCGCGGCGTCGCTGCGCCCCTTCCAGGCCGCCGCCGACTTCACCTACATCCTGACGGCGGGGATCCTGGTGGGGATAGGGGTCGCCCTGGCCGCCCGCTGGGTCCAGCGCCACATCACCGACACCGTCACCCAGGTGGTGCTCACCCTGGTCGCCGTGTACGGGGCTTACGCGCTCGCGTACTCCATAGGCGCGTCCGGGCTCATCGCCGTCGCCGTCACAGGGCTCCTGTACGGGAACACGATACCGTTCAGCGTGGAGAGCAAGAGGGTTGCCGCCGCGACGAGGGACTTCTGGGAGATAATCGCCTTCGTGGCCAACGCGGCCGCCTTCTTCTTCATAGGGGTGAGCACCGACATATTCCTCCTCGCCTCGAGCCTCGGGGCTATCCTGGTCGCGTACGGGGTCGTCGTGATGGCGAGGATAACCTCTGTCTACCCTATCCTGAGCATCTCGAAGGTGGAAGGCTCCCCCATCCCGTCGACCTGGATGAACACCGCGACCCTCGGGGGGACGAGGGGGGCGCTGGCCATCGCTCTCGTCTCGGCGATACCGGCGGCGACGCGCCAGCCGGTGGCGACCCTCACGTTCGGGGTGGTCGTCATCAGCATCCTCCTGCAGGGGCCGCTCCTGACCAGGTACACCAGGAGAACCTTCGGGCGGCAGGAGACGCTGCAGGACTTCGCGCCCCCCGCCATGGCGGAGGACGAGGGGGACGACCCGCCCGCGGAGCCTTTATCACCCGACCCCCCGAAGCGGGACGAAGGATGAGCTTCGACGAGGTGGTGAGGCTCGGCCAGCAGAGGGGGTTCTTCTTCAAGGCAGCCGAAAGCTACCCGAACACCCCGGCCGGGTTCCTGGACTACGGCCCCCTCGGGGTCGGGCTGAAGAACAGGTTCGTCGAGCTCTGGAGGAGGCTGGTCGTCAAGCGGGACGGGATGCTGGAGATAGACGGCTCCCAGATACTCCCCCGTGCCGTCTTCGAGGCGTCTGGGCACCTGGCGGGGTTCACCGACCCCTTCGTGAAGTGCGGGAAGTGCGGCTCCGTCTTCAGGCCCGACAAGCTCGTCGAGGAGAAGACCGGGAAGGGGGTCCCGGAGAAGCTCGGAGGCGCCGACTACGACCAGCTGATGGAGAAGTCGGGGGTGAGGTGCCTGAAATGCGGCTCCAAGCTCTCCGGGACGACCAGGTTCAACATGATGTTCAGGGTGGGCATCGGGCCGGCGCAGGAGGAGGCTTACCTCCGCCCGGAGACATGCCAGAGCATCTTCGTCGACTTCCCCCTGCTCTTCAAGACCCAGAGGGTGAAGCTCCCCATCGGCATCGCCCAGGTCGGGAAGAGCTTCAGGAACGAGATAGCGCCGAGGCAGGCTCTGATCAGGCTGAGGGAGCTGAACCAGGCGGAGGTCGAGGTGTTCTTCAACCCGAAGAAGGCGGACGACCCGCGCTACGACCGCGACCTGGGGACGGTGCTCTCTTTCAGGCTCCCGGACGGCTCGGACAGGAGCGTCCCGCTGTCGGAGGCCCTCAAGGATGGAGTGGTCCCGCACAAGCTCGCGGCGCACCACCTCGCCCTGATAGCTGGGCTCTACGAGGCGGCCGGGATAAAGCGGGAGAACATCCGGTTCCGGGTCCTCTCGGAGGAGGACAGGGCGTTCTACTCCAGGGCCGCCTACGACCTCGAGGTCAGGCTGTCGTGGGGGTGGGTGGAGCTCGTCGCCTGCAACTACCGGGGGGACTACGACCTCGGGGGGCACGCCGGGGTGAGCGGGGGGAACTTCTCCGTGGACGACGACGGCGAGAAGGTCCTCCCCCACGTCTTCGAGCTCTCGCTCGGGATAGACAGGAGCATATTCGCGCTCATCGAGTCGTCCATGACCGGGGAGGGGGACAGGAGGGTCATGGCCCTCAGGCCGTTCCTCTCTCCTACCCAGGTCTGCGTCTTCCCCTTGGTGAACAAAGACGGGCTCCAGGAGAAGGCGAAGGAGCTCTACGGGGAGCTGAGGGAGTCGTTCGACGCCTTCTACGACGACTCGGGCGCCATAGGGAGGAGGTACGCCAGGGCGGACGAGGCCGGGGTCCCGGCATGCGTGACCCTGGACTACGACACCCTGAAGGACGGCACGGTGACCCTCCGGGACAGGGACACCAGGGGGCAGCAGCGGGTCCCGGCGGCAGAGCTGCCTTCGAAGCTCGCGGCCCTCGTCAGGTACCCGCCTATGCGAAATGAAGCGCGAGCAGGATAGCCAGGGACGCCCAGGCGCCGGCGACCGTGGAGACCACGTTCACGACGTTGTTCTCCACGAACGGGGACCCCCGCGTCCTTACCGTCTTCTCTCCGCAGTGCTTCATGGCCTCGGTCGGCTTCAGGCAGACGACGCAGTACCCCCTGCGCTGGACCGAGGCCCCAGCCAGGCTGTCCACGAAGGCGCCGAAGACCCCCCCGGCCAGGCAGAGGAGGACGACATAGTACGGATGCGGAAGGACCCGGAGGAGGGCCCCGAGGGCCCCTATCACCAGCGACGCGAACGCCGCCCCCACGAACCCCAGCGGGGAGACCCCGCCCGAGGTCCCCGGCTGCACCACCCTGGTCGGGTTGGTGATCAGCCTCGGCTTGCTGCGGCTTAGGAGCCCGAGCTCGGTGGCGGCCGTGTCCGCGGCCGACGCGGATATCGCTCCGAGGAACATGGCGGCAGCGACAGGACCGGGCTGGACGAGGTTCCAGACGGCGACGATGGAGGCGAGGCCCCCGTTGGCGAGTATGTGCGGCCAGTTCCGAGCCCCTCCCTTCCCCTGGGCCCCTCCGAGCTTGCGCTTGTAGCCGTACTTGTAGAGGGTGAAGACCACCCCGAGGACGAAGAAGACGGCGACTACGAAGAACCAGTCGAGCCCGCCCCCGTAGACCACGGCGAACCCGACCGCGGCGCTCGCCAGGAACCCCCGGGCGTCTATGGTGTTGAGGAGGACCGCCGCCAGCGCGACCCCCACGACGAGGAAGAACTCGAAGAGGGCGGTCAGCAGGGTGAGCATCTTCTCCTCGCCCCGGGGCCCCGCGTTAAATACGCGACCTTCTTGAGCGTCGAGCGCCTGTGCGGACGCCGTGACGCGCGAGGCAACCCTTTTTGACGAACCGGCTTTCGCGTCCGGGGAACGTGACGAAGATCCTCTACGGGGTCTCCCCCATAGGCCTCGGACACGCGACGAGATCGATGGCCGTGGTCAGGGAGCTCCGGAAGGCTGGGGCCGAGGTGAGGCTCTTCTCCGGGGGGAAGGCGGCCGAGTTCCTGAACGCGTGCGGGTTCGAGGCAGCGGACACCGTTGACGACGCGGGGCCGAAGGTGGTCCGGGGGGAGATGAAGGGCGCGGCGTCATGGTACGTCAGGTCGTGGCTGGCGCAGCGGCGGAACGTGAAGAGGGCGGAGGCGCTCTTCGACGGGTTCCGTCCCGACCTGGTCGTCTGCGACGAGGAGTTTTCAGGGATGGCCGTGGCGGAGGCCAGGGGAGCCAGGCGGGTGTTCATCTCCGACGAGCTCGAGCTGGGGTTCGCGAGGTCCTGGCTGGCCAGGGCCATCGAGCGCAGGGTGGAGAGGTGGTACCGGCGGCTGCAGCTGTCAGCGGACCTCCTGATCATACCTGACGAAGGCCGGGACCAGGGGAACAGGCGGTACGCAGGGCCGATAGTGAGGTCATCGACGGCCGGGTGCAGCGAGGTGAGGAGGAGGCACGGGCTCCCTCCAGGGAGGATGGTCCTACTGAGCCTGAGCGGGAGCGGGGTGGGGAGGGAGCTCGTCCCGAAGGCTGTGGCGGCGGTGTCGGCCCTTGAAGGCGGCGCCTTCCTCGCTGTGGCCGGGAACAGGGGGGCGCCGCTCGCAGGGGAGCGGGTCTACGACCTCGGGGTCGTCCCCGGAAACCAGGACCTGGTCCGATGCGCGGACCTTGTGATAACGATGGCGGGGAAGAGCACCATCGACGAGGCGGCCGCCGCCGGGACCCCGGTCATCGCCATCCCGATCAGGCACCACGCCGAGCAGGAGAGGAACGCGTCCGCCCTCGGGTTCCGTCCGGACGACGCCGAGAGGCTCGTGGAGCTGGTAGGGCAGAGCATAGGGAAGAGGGGACCCCCCCGGACGTTCCGGGGGGAAGAAGAAGCGTCGCGGCTCATCCTGTCGCTCGCCTAGCCGCCCCGGCAGACCGTCAGCTCTGCCTGTTCCCCTTCTCTAGAAGTTCCTGGAGGGCCGAGATCATGGCGTCTTGGGCGGGGAACTGGGAGAGGGCCAGGACCAGCCCCTCCTTCCGGGCGAGCTCGACGGCCAGCGGGTCGACCTCCTTGGGGCCATGGATCACCACGACCCTGGGCTTCAGCTGCGACACCCGGATGGCCACCAGGGGGCTCCTCCCCATCCCGACCTTCGTGAACACCAGGGCCCGCTCCGTCGTCGCGCCGAAGATGCGGTAGAAGTCGTACCCCGAAAGGGCGTAGATGGTCTTGATGCTGTCCACCACGGTGTAGCCGTAGAGCTTGACCCCCGAAGGGTCCCCGACGAGGACCGTCGCGTCCAGGGCGCCCAGGATCTTCGAAGCCTCCAGGGGGGCGTGAAACTCGCCTATCGACAGGATGGCGTCGTCCTTCTCGCTGGCTACCAGCTTCGAAACCACCCTCCCCTTCCCCTCGTCCAGCCTGACCAGCGCTTCTATGTACTTCTTGACGAATTTGACGCCAGGGGAAGGCCTCCTCCCCGACTCGTAGTCGCTCAGGACCGAGGCGGACATGCCCAGAGAGTCGGCCAGGGCCTTCTGCTTGATGCCGAGCTTCTCGCGCCAGGCCCTCATCGACCGACCTGCGTCGGGGCTGGCTATGACGTCCCCCGCTATCTTCACGAGGGCGTCGGTGTCCGCTGTCGATTCCAACTTCTATCTTTGCCGAATAGGACGTTTTAAGGTTTGAACAACACTGAGCGGACGGACCGTCCGCCGGGAGAGTCCTACCCCCGGGTCATTACCCCTTGGCGAGCTGCGCGACCTGCCGCTTCAGAAGCTCGAGCCCCTTCTTGATGGACTCACCCTCCCTCGCCAGCCCGAGCTGCCTCACCAGCCGCTCCCCCAGGAGCCTGCTGTCTCCGGAGGCGAGGTCGGATATCGCCCCCTTGGGGCGCGACTTTTGGAGCGCAAGCATGCCGTCTATCATCTCCTGCCCGAGGAAAGAGTAGCACTCGGCGAGCTCGACCCTGGTCATCAGCTCGTGCGCTTTCTCCGTCATTATCTCCGTCTTCACCCTCGGCCACCCGGGCTGGGTCGGGTCCTTCTGCCCCTCCCTCAGAATGTCGTGGATGACCGTCACCCCGTCCAGCCTCGCCCCGCAGCCGGCCCTGCTGGCAGCTTCCAGCCCGGCCGCGACCGAGATCCCCTCGAAGCCGCTCGCGGTTCCCTTCGAGACCTCTCTGAGCTGGGACATGACGTGGCTGGGGGACGGGACGACCTCCCGCGAAAGGAGCAGCGCGTAAGCGAACTCGTAGCCTCCGGCGAGCAGCCAGAAGTCCGCGTCCAACGTGTTTCCATTGACGAGGGCAGCTTCCGCGCGGGTCACGCTCTTCAGCGCCGAGGTGAGGCGGACCCTGTTCGCCGCTTCTGCCGTGCTCGAGAGGGTGGCCGTGAACGTCGAGGACGCAGCGGATAGGACGAGGGAAGTGTCCCTGACCGGTCTGCAGAGCGCGAGGGAGAGCGCGCGCTCAGGCCCGGCGGGCTTGAGTATCTCACTTTCCGGGACGAAGTACAAGTCGGCGTACACGTCTCCGATCTTGAGGGACGTTGGGGGCCTTCTTTCGCCGACCACCAGGACGTCAAACTCGCAGGAGTACCTCTGCAGTCCCGTCGAGGTGCACCCTACCAGAGCCACCGCGGCGCCCATGTAGGTGTCGAGTATCGGTCTGAGGTGCTCTGAAACCGGGCCCGGTTTCCCCTTCATCGCCTTCCCCCCTGCAAAGCCTCTGAAAACCTATGGTGCAAACGTGACGTCGAAAGGGGGGCGGAAGATGGCAGAGGTGGCGTTTCAGATGAAAATACTGGAGAAGGTATTGGAAGATTTGCAATCCACCCGTAATACATATATACGTGACCCGGAGAGAGTTCCATGTAAGTATTTCGCTAGTGGAAACATTGTTCGCAGACAAAGACTTCTCGAGGCTGATGCGGCTGCAGAAGGCTCTGGACAAGTGCCCCAGATGCGGGAAGGGGCCGATGCTCGTCGACAACGCAGGGGGGGAGCTGTTCTGTGGGGCGTGCGGTTTCGTTGTCAAGGAGAAGATAGAGGAGGTCGGGCCGGAGTGGAGGGCGTTCTCCAAGGAGGAGAAGGACGACAGGAGCAGGGGAGGGATACCCACTTCGATCGCGATGCACGACATGGGGCTCGCCACGGTCATAGGAGGGATCAACAAGGACGCGTCGGGCAAGTCGCTTTCCGCTTCGATGAAGGCCACCGTGGATAGGCTCAGGACGTGGGACTCTCGCAGCCAGGTGCACGAGCCTGTGGACAGGAACCTGAGGCAGGCTTTCAGCGAGCTAGACAGGCTGTCGGACAAGCTCTCTGTCTCTGACGCGGTCGTCGAGAAGGCGGCCTACGTCTACAGGAAGGCCCTCGAAAGGGGGCTGGTGAGAGGACGCTCCATTTCTGCGATCATCGCCGCTTCGCTCTACGCCGCCTGCAGGGACACCCAGACCCCGAGGACCCTGAAAGACCTCGCCGCCGTCAGCAACGTCAAGAAGAAGGACATCGCCAGGTGCTACCGCCTCCTTCTGAAGGAGATGGACATCAAGATGCCCGTGGTCGACCCGACGAAGTGCATCTCCAGGATTGCGTCGAAGGCGGGGCTGTCCGAGAAGACGAAGAGGAGGGCGCTTGAAATCCTGAAGAGGGCGGAGGAGACGAGGATCTCCGCCGGGAAGGACCCTATGGGGCTCGCTGCCGCGGCGCTCTACGTGGCCTGCACCCTCGAGGGTGAGGACAAGACCCAGAAGGACGTGGCCGAGGCGGCAGGAGTCACCGAAGTCACCATCCGGAACAGGTACAAGGGTCTCAGGTCCGCGCTAGGGATCTAGCCGAGCCCTCCGAGTGCAGACTTTCAACGCGAGAGATCGGTCGCTGGACTACCGCCTGGCACATGGACGGACCAA
>JAKACC010000079.1 GCA_021796515.1 archaeon
CTTTTACGGAAGCAAAAAGTCTGCGGGGTCCACATGGCAGCGACGACGTACGCGAAGATAGCGGCCCTCTTTTTCATCCTCACAGGGCTACTGATGGTGATAGGGTACGTCGTCGGATGGTACTTCTTTGGCGACCCGGTGCTTTTCGTCGGGCTCGCCCTGGCGCTGGCGGCGGTCATCAACTTCGTCTCCTACTACTATAGCGACTCGCTCGTCCTCAAGATGAGCAAGGCGAAGATAATTCAGGAGCAGGACAACCCGGCCCTTTTCAGGGCGGTCAGGAGCGTCGCGCAGAAGGCGAACATCCCAATGCCGAAGGTAGGGGTCGTCGACTCGCCCCAGCCAAACGCCTTCGCCACCGGGAGGGGACCGAACAAGGCGGTCGTATGCGCCACGTCGAGCATACTTCAGACGCTGAGCCCTGACGAGCTCGAGGCCGTGATAGGGCATGAAATCGGCCACGTGGTCCACAGGGATGTGCTCATGTCGAGCGTCGCGGCGACTCTGGCTGGCGCCGTGTCCTACATTGGCCAGATAGCGATGTTCTCGATGATCTTCGGCGGAGGGGGGAGGAACAGGAACGGAGGGTCTCCCCTCGCGTTCCTTGCCATCATCCTCGTCCCGCTGGGGGCTACGTTCGTCCAGCTTGGCATAAGCCGGAACGACGAGTACAGCGCGGACGAATACGGGGCTAAGCTGACGAGGAACCCGGCGGGGCTGGTGAGCGCACTGGAGAAGATCAGCTCGAAGGCTCAGACAAGACCCATCGCCACGAGACAATCCCAGGCACCTTCTCCGGCGACTGCCTCGCTCTGGATTGTGAACCCGTTCCGTGGGAGCTCCTTGGTGGAGATGTTCTCGACGCACCCTTCCCTCACCCACCGGGTAGAAAGGCTCAGGAAGATCGGGCATGAAATGAACGTCTACGTCCCCTAGCCGAGGAAGAGCTTTAGGAACACCAGCAGCGTCCCCACTTCTACGAGGTCGTCTCTTTCTGAGGTCTTCTTGGCTTCAGGGCCAGCAGGGAGAGGCGTCTGAACGCTGAGGTTGTAGACTGGAGGGAATATCGACCCCGGGAAGAGGGCGGGGGAGTATGTCTGCATGGAGGACGGTCCGGGCATCGGAGCAACCATGGGCTCTGGCGGCTGGGCAGGTTGGGAGTCGGGCTGGGCGCTTGGAACGGGTCCCTCGTCGGCGGGCATCCTCTTGGCCGCGTTCCAAGTAGGAAGCCGCTTCGTCTGCGTCGGCTGTGGGGGGTTCCTCGAGCTCTGACGCGCGGAAGGGAGAGCCGACGGTATCAAAAGGATTATCCCGAAGAGGGAGACCAGGTAGACGCCTGCCACAGCCCCAAAGATGATCAAGAAGAGAGAGAAGACGAGGAGGTTCCTGTTCATTCCCGGCGGGAAAATGCGCAGTCCCGAGTATTAAGGGTTGAAGAAGTGGGCCGGCCCAGATTTGAACTGGGGACCTTCGCCGTGTCAGAGCCTGACGAGGCGAACCTTGACGTCCTAACCATGCTTGAGGGTTGAACTCCATGAGAGTCCAACTTCCCCGCACCTGGCGGACTAGACGACCGGCCCGACGTGTCAGCGCCTTTCACCCCCGGTTTTTATCCTTAGCAGAGGCCGTGGCACCGTCTTCGGTTCGCCGATTGACGAGACGGCAAGACGTGGCTCTATCGATTATATAGCCAAGCACGGGGACGCAACAAGAAGATGACCACGAGTTCCGAGCTCCAGGGTTTCTACAAGCTCTCAATGGAGGACAGAAGGAGGGTGCTGAAGGAGGAAACGTCACTCTCAGACGAGGAAGTCGGGGCCATCGCCAACACCGGCGGGCTGCCGGCCGAGACGGCTGACCACATGATCGAGAACGTGGTAGGGGGATACACCTACCCCCTTGGAATCGCTACAAACTTCAGGATCAACGGGAAGGACTATCTGGTCCCCATGGCTCTCGAGGAGCCGTCGGTGGTGGCTGCCGCGAGCAACGCGGCCAAGATGGCGAGGGTGAAGGGCGGGTTCAAGGTCACGAACACAGGGCCGGTGATGATAGGGCAGGTCCAGGTCGTGAACGTCCCCAGGCCCGAAGAGGCGAAGTCGAAGCTCCTCGCCCGGAAGTCGGAGCTTCTGAAGAAGGCGAACGACCAGGACCCTATGCTTGTCTCCCTCGGCGGAGGCGCGAAGGACCTGAACGTCAAGGTGCTTTCCAGCCTCAAAGGGCCCATGGTGATTGCCGAGCTCATCGTCAACACCGGAGACGCCATGGGAGCCAACGCAGTCAACACGATGGCCGAGGCGGTCGCGCCAATGGTGGAGGAGACCACCGGCGGGAGGGTCTTCCTCAGGATAATATCCAACCTGGCCGACAGAAGGCTGGTCCGTGCCACCGCGGTCTTCGACAAGGAGGCGGTGGGAGGCGAGGACGTCGTGGACGGGGTGGTGTACGCTTACGCCTTCGCAGACGCCGACCCCTACAGGTGCGCGACGCACAACAAAGGGATAATGAACGGAGTTGTCGCGGTGGGGATCGCGTGCGGCCAGGACATACGGGCGCTCGAGGCGGGAGCGCACAGCTATGCGTCGAGGAAGGGGGTCTACAAGCCGCTCACGGTCTGGGAGAAGAACGCGGAAGGGGACCTGGTAGGGACTCTCGAGATGCCCATGGCGGTGGGACTTGTAGGGGGGGCCGCGAGGACTCACCCCGCGGCCAGGGCAGACATCAGGATCCTCGGGGTCAAGACGGCCATCGAGCTCGCGGAGGTCATGGGGGCGGTGGGCCTCGCCCAGAACTTCGCCGCTCTCAGGGCGCTGGCGAACGAGGGGATCCAGAGGGGCCACATGAAACTGCATAGCCGAAACGTCGCAATCTCCGCCGGGGCTACGGGCGAGCTGGTGGACGTCGTCGCCCAGAGAATGGTCGAAGAAAGGAAGATAAGGTTCGACAGAGCCAAGGAGCTTGTGGCCGAGCTGTCGGGCAAGACGGGCTGAACGTCGCCGATCGCTTAAAGTCCTATAAGCGGTCTGGAGCGGTCCCAATCTTCTTGCAGAAGGGGAGCGGGGACTTTCGCTCTATGGTCCCGAGGAACAAGTATCTTCTCGCCGCTTCGTTCGTGGTGCTGGTCGTAGGAGTGCTGGAGGCGACGGACCTGATCGACCTGCCTTTCGGGAGCTGGTTCCAGCTCCTGAGCGGATCGATCTTTTCTTCGGCCACCCTGAATGCCTTCATGTCAAAGTACGGGTATGCCAGCGTCTTCGGGCTGATGTTGCTTGAGAGCGCGTCACTCCCTGTCCCGAGCGAAGTCGTCCTCCCCCTGGCGGGGTACTTCATCCGCCTCGGCGTGCTGAAGAGCTTCTGGGTCGCCGTAGGGGTCAGCACCCTGGGCGGCCTCGCCGGTTCGCTCGTAGACTACTTCCTAGCGATCTGGCTAGGGAGGCCTTTCGTCGCCGGCCTCCTCAGGTTGTTCAGGATGCACAGGGACGTCCTTGACAGGGCAGAGGCGTGGTTCGGGCGGTCCGCCCAGTGGACGGTCTTCGCCGCGAGGTTCGTCCCGGGGCTGCGGACGGTGATCTCCCTTCCAGCAGGGCTGTTCGAGATGGACCTTGCGACCTTCGCGGCCATGACCCTGGCGGGGAGCTTCGCATGGTCCGTGGTGCTGATCTATGCAGGGTTCCTGGCAGGCTCGGTTTCGGGAACGGGATTCGCTTCTTCTTCGGTGGTGATCGACGGGCTCTCCGGGATTCTGGCGGCCATCTCGGCCGGTTACATCGGGTTCTACGTCTACACGGCGTTCCACAGGGCTGGAGGGGAGCCTACCCTTCCAGCATCGGGACTCTGACCCCCTTCGTCCTGGCGGTCCTGACGGCTTCGTCGTAGCCAGCGTCCACGTGCCTTGCTACGCCTAGCCCCGGGTCGTTTGTAAGGGCCAGCCCTATCCTAGCCTCGGCCTCGGGGGTCCCGTCCGCAAGCACGGCCAACCCCGCATGGATGGAGTACCCGATGCCTACCCCTCCCCCGTGGTGGACTGACACCCAGGAGGCGCCTGAGACGGCGTTGAGGAGCGCGTTGAGTATGGGCCAGTCTGCTATGGCGTCGGACCCGTCTTTCATCCCTTCAGTCTCCCGATACGGAGAAGCGACCGACCCCGAGTCCAGGTGGTCCCTCCCGATTATCACCGGGGCCGAGATGGTCCCGTCCCTTACCATGGCGTTGATTATCTTCCCGAACCTCGCCCGCTCTCCGTAGCCGAGCCAGCAGACCCGCGAAGGGAGCCCCTGGAACTCTACTCTGGCGTGCGCCTTCTTGATCCATCTGACGAGAGACTTGTTTTCCCCGAACTCCCGAATCACGGCCTCGTCCGTCGCGTAGATGTCCTCCGGGTTCCCCGAGAGGGCCGCCCATCTGAAGGGCCCCCGGCCTTCGCAGAAGAGCGGCCTGATGTATTCGGGGACGAAGCCAGGTATCCTGAACGGGTCATCGACCCCCGCGTCCTTCGCCATCTTCCTGATGTTGTTGCCGTACTCGAAGGCTATCGCCCCACGCTCCTGGAAGCTGAGCATGGCCCTGACGTGCTTGGCGATCGAGGCCATGGACAGCTCGACATACCTCTTGGGGTCAGACGCCCTCAGGGCGTCAGCCTCTTTCATCCCCATCCCTTCCGGGATGTAGCCCGAAAGGGGGTCGTGGGCGGAAGTCTGGTCGGTTATGACGTCAGGGTCGAGCCTCGACTCGAGGAGCTCCGGGAGGACCTCGGCTGAGTTCCCCAGGAGAGCGACCGACAGGGCCCTCCCTTCCTTGGCGGCGTCCCTAGCCAGCCCGACCGCCTCCTCCACGTCATCCACGACCAGGTCGCAGTACTTCTTGTCGAGCCTCCGTTGGATCGCCCTCCTGTCCACTTCGACCACCAGGGCGACGCCGTCGTTCATGGTCACGGCGAGAGGCTGCGCGCCCCCCATCTCTCCCAGGCCGGATGTCAGGGTTATCCGTCCCTTGAGGGACCCGCCGAAGTGCTTCGCCGCGACGGCGGCAAGGGTCTCGTCTGTCC
>JAKACC010000080.1 GCA_021796515.1 archaeon
CCTTGCTCGCCGTCGGCTCTGGGCTTGGTTGTGAAGGTAGATGGACATGAGGACTGCACTTCATCAGGCTGTCATACTTACGCCTCCATTCCTCGGACTTCTGGTCGGCTTTCGGCCATTGGTAGAGCATTCCGAGGCATTCATTCAGGTAGTTTCGTCTTATCGCACAACGGGAACAACGCGATTCCTCGTATTGTTGGGGGAAATGGTGAAAAGTGCAAACCTCTGCCTGCTGTTCGTTCATGTCTCCGCTCCTGCTCTTTCCTGTGCGTCAATCTCAGATTCGTTTGTCCTCGCATCTTGGTCACGAATTGCAAGGGGTTCTTCATCGATTGACTTTGAAGCTGCTCTCTCCTGTGCGTCGATTCGAATGAACCGAGTCCCGCTCCTTTCGAGGATATTGAAAAGCTGCCCGACCATCAGCATAGGGTCTTTGGCGAACTTGATTCCCCTTGACTTCCCGCCATCATAGATATCGCTCAAGATGAACATCATTTCGGTTCCGGTGAGGGCTGTCCTTTCTGCGGCTAGTGGGGCTATCTTCCTGACCTTGTTCGTTGCTTCTATGAGACCAAAAAGGACGCTCCGTGGTATCCGAGTCTTAGTATTGTAGTAGTGCGCCAGAGTATCTTGAATGTCTACCAGGGGGTCATCTTCGACTGGCACTGGCTTGGCTGAAGCGGCGCTCAAGCGACCTGCACGCTCTCCTTGAGAACCCTTCTCAGTTTGGGGTTCGTTCCTGTCGGTAGCCATTTACTAAGTGCAGGCCGATGTTTGTGGCCTGACACTGCACTCCGATGGGTTCTACGCGTTCTGAATACACGACCGCAGACCAAGCAAGTGAACCAAGGATCGTCCATACCTTCGATTGTTCTCATCTTGGTTTCTCCTTCTTACGGGCGCCCTGTCCTTCTTGGGTCATAGATAGTCATCCCCGAATAGGTCAGCGTCATCATCTTGCTCCCCTGATTCATCCCAATCGATTTCGTCTGGGTCTTGAAGAAGGTCGTCATACATCGCATCCAAAATTGCCCTTATGTCATCGGGGTCAGGCCCATCTTCTTCGCTCATTTTTGCTCCTGCCCTTCTTGCTGTGAGGGAGTCAATGAAAGAATCCCCAAACAATGTCAATGGCTTTGGCGTATCCGATGACTACTACCAACACAAGCAAGACCTTGTTTATGATTTCAGCCATCTCCGTTACATTGTGAGCCCTCGCTTGCCCTTCCGTGCCTGTCATGGCGAGTCCTCATCGTTGCTTTGTTCGTGTGTTGTATCTGGAGGGGATGTCAACAGCCCATAGGCCACAAAAGAGGCGAATGCCGTGAAGAAGAAGATTCTGAGCCAGTCAACCCCACCAGTCAATGTGGACCAAGAATTAAGAACCAACCCAATGATACCGGTGACCACGGAAACCCATCTCATGGCCGCGCTCCATAGCTCAACAGCGCCTCGTGGGGGTCCTTGTCCTCCTCGGGGACCATCGCCATCCCCGCCGCCGTCAGGAACCACCTCTGCTCGCCCCTGCCGTCCCCGGTCCTGAACTTCTGCTCGTCATAATCCTTCATCTCGACCACGTTGGTCGCCGACTGCACGAGGCCCAGGCCCAGGAGTTCCGACAGCCTCCCGCCTATGGAGTGCGCGAGGTCGAAGGTCGCGGCCACTGGTATGTGCTCGATCTCCCTGGTCTCCCTGACGAACCGGGCCACCGCGTCCGTCGTCATCCCTGAGGCGTAGTCGTACGCCTTCGAGTCCTGCAGGGCGATGAGCGCCTCCGCCCTCCCCCTCCCCAGCCGTTTGATCCTGCCCACATAGTGCGCTCCCGTCCCCTTCTTGTTCTGGTGCGGGATGCCGAGGTTTACCGAGCCCCTGAAGTCGGCGTATTCATACTCCAGCTTCTGCAGCTTCGCCTTCAGCTCGTCCCGCTCCCTCGCCAGCGAAGCCAGGCGTGCGTCCCTGTCGTCGGCCTGGAACCACGCCTCGGTCTCCGCTTTCACTCCCCACCAGTCGTACCGCTCTATCGCGTCCAAGATCGCCTGTGGGACCCGCATCTACTCGCTCACCCTCGGCGCCAGGTACATGGCCGCCAGCCCGCCTTGGTCCCCGAGCGCGAACGTGAGCCTGACGGGCTTCCGGCTTCCGAACTCGACCGTCACCTCGTCCGCGCCCCCGACGTGCTTCAGGAAGGCCGCGAGATAGTCGATGGAGTACGTCGCCTTCGCGCCCTCGCCGCACTCAAGGCTCGACAGGTCGCCCTTCGCAAGACGGACGTCTGCGCTGCCCGCTTCGCTGCGCCCTGAGAACGCGAGCCGCTCCGGCGTGGCGTCGAGCGTGACCTGGTCTGCCACCACCGCCATGTCCCCCAGCACCCTCTCCATTAGGGCGCGGCTGAGCGCGGCCTTCGCGGTGAACTCCAGCTTTGGGAGCGGGGCGGTGCCGGAGCCCCCGTCGAGCGTGTGGAGGGAGAACGTGCGCGTCGTCTTGCCTTCGAGCCCGAGCACCACGGAGCTGTCGTCCCCCTCGGCCAGGGTCACGGCCCCGTCTCCGCTGTCCAGGCGGCTCGCCACGGCGGCGAGGTCCTCGGCCCTCAGGCTGAAGGAGTCCTCCTTCTCGCATGCGAACGACTCGAACGCCGACGGCGGCAGGGCGACGTGGACCAGCTCGATGTGGCTCTGGTCCATGGCCCTGAACGACAGCCCCTCGACGGGCGAGACCGTGAACGTCGCCTCCTCGACGACTATCTTGCAGGCTGCGGAGAGAGTCTTGAGCAATGGGGGGCGCATCCTAGCCGAGTACGCGGAAGCCGACATGTCAGGGCCTCCCATGGAGCGGGCTGGTACAATCAGGGGGGGCGCAGCACCCCGAGGGGTCGAAGTCCTCTCGGCCTGTCTTTACCATGCAGTCAATACAGATCATCTGCTCACGCTCCAAGTTATCGTCACGGTTTCAGGTGGGGTGCTCTGCGAAGCGGTGAAGCTGATCGTGACAGTGACAGAGGATTGGGCCGTTATACCCTGACCGGGACCAGGGCCTTTGTTGAAGGCGACTGTGACGGGGACATTTGTGGGGTCGCTGGAGGTGGCCGTGACCGTGGGGACGATGGTGACGCTGGCGGCGTTGCTGAGGGTGAACGTGACCTGGCCCGACTCGCCCGCATACATGGTCAGACTGCAGGTATCCTGGGAGCAAGTCCCGGGCGTGTTAGACGACGTGTCCACCGCGGCGACGTTGGAGACTGAGAGAGGCTCCTGGACCTTGGCGGAGGTCGAGCCGCTGAGGACGGTATAGGCGGCGGCCCCGCCGACGATCAGGACCAGTGGGAGGAAGGCGAGGAGCAGCAACCGCCGGTGGGTGAGCCTCAAACCATGGCCTCCGGCTTCGTGATGGCGATCAGGAACCCGCCCTGAGGCTCCTGCACGAAGGACACTGTAACTGGGTCGCCGTCCTTGAGCCCCGCACGCCTCCGCATCTCCGCCGGGAGGTGGACGTTCCCCACCGCAAGGATCTTCGTCTGGATGCGTATTATCGGGTCCATCTCGCTTCCAGCGGTATGTCAAGCCGTGTATATATGCGTAACGGGAGGTGTCGTGAAAGTGTTTTAGTTTTACAGGCCCGTGTTGACTTTTCACCGTCATAAAGGTGAAACCGTAAATATCTCTTCCCCGCCTACGGCATCCATGATATGCCGCGTGTGCTTGCGCCCCGTCGAGGGAGGGACGGAAGGGATCATAGAGCATTTCACCAAGGACGCCACCCATCGGGACGCTGCTCTGGCTGTCGCCAACGAGAGCAATGCGGGACGCGTGTACGCCTACAGGCTCGTGGGGGAGCTGTGCGAAGCGGAGCCGACCCTGCTCACCGCCTGATTCGTCCGTCGTCGAACGCGCCATAGCCTTTCGCCTATCCTTAAATCCAAACCTCGCGTCGGGCAGAACGTGCAAGCCTCCGTGGCGGAGTGCGTATGGTGCGGCGCCGCGCTGGACCTGGACGACCCGGCGCAGAGGGCGTATTCGACCTGCCGTCCGTGCCTGGGGCTCCCCGAGCTTGACGCGCCCTAGGTATAGACGTATGCGGCCACGCTGACCCCGATGCTGGCACCGCAGGTCTCCACGGTGACGTTCAGGTTGTCGGTGGGGAGGACGAGGAAGGTCGCGTTACCCGTGGCCGTCCGCGAGTAGTTCACGCCGTAGGCGCTCCAGCTCACGGTCTCCGAGTATGTCCCGCTGCCGGTGACGTTGCTGACGACCATCTTGAGGTAGCCCGCGTAGTTGTACACGGAGTAGGGGCCGAAGTAGGGGGCGAAGCAGAAGTTAGTGGACGTCACACGAAAAGCGCCGAGGCGTTCGACGTTGTTCAGCCCGGCGTACCCCAGGGACGAGGACAGCTCCTGGTTGAGCTGGTAGATGGCGGCCTGATCCGACGCCATCTGGGACTGGTCGGATGAGATTTGCGACTGGAGAGAAGCGACCTCAGCCTGCGTAGCGGTCGCGTTCGCAAGCTGCGCCCTCAGCGAAGTCACCCTGGCTTGAATGGCTGAGATGTTCTGCTCCAGCCCGATGATGGTCGCGTTCTCTTTCGCAGCCTGTAACTGGTAGAGATCGGCCCGGACTGTGGCCGACCTGTAGCTCACGGCTTCGGATGCGGACTGCTGATAGAAGTAGGCCGTGGACCCGCCGAGGATGAGGGCGACGAAGAGCAGGGCGACCGCAGCCGTGATGGGCTTGTTCATGTCGGCACCGACTCCAGGACCGTCGTGACGGGCGCCGCGTCCGGGACCGACTCCACCACCCCGGCGTCGGGCGCCTCCCATCCCTGAGGAGTCCTTGCCGAGGATGCGGGGTCGGCGGGGACCACCCTTACGTCGGGCGCGAACCCCCTCAGGCT
>JAKACC010000081.1 GCA_021796515.1 archaeon
CGCGTCTCCACCCTCCGATGCCCAGCTCGTGCACCCGGCTGCTTACGCTGTGCTCGAGGGAGTCGAGGAGGATCACGAACTTTTCAGGGGGGACCCGGTGGCCGAAGACCTCCTTCCCCTTCAACAGCGTGAAGAGGACCTCGCCCAGAACGATCGAGGGGATCCACAACGTAGCTTCGCCTCTCTCCGCCCGCTCGAATATCCCGTCCGCACTACTGGGGAGCCGGTCTGCGAGGTAGCCCAGCACCGCGACCGCGTCCGCGGTGTAGGCGGCCCCCTCTTCACTCAATGCGCCACTCTTTTCTCGTCTTTCCGACGAACTCGGACGCCCGCTCCAGGTCGAGCTCTTCTCGTAGGAGCCCCCTGAGCTCCCTCAGGGGTTCGACTTCGTGGCGCAACACCACCCCTCCGTCGGTGGGGAGAAGGGTGGCAACCTCCCCTTCGTGCAGGTGATACTTGTCCCTGAGAGGCTTCGGGATCGTGATTTGCCCCTTGCTCGTGATCTTCGTCCGGTACGTCTCCATGCCTTACTTGTGGTATGCGTTCTTACTAAAGGTTTCCGACCCCCGCGTCCAGCGCCCACCGCGGACCGTCCGACCTGACCTCTGCTCACCTCAATGGCGCTCGCTTCGCAGACGCGCCTGAGCTCGTCCCTGGCCGGCTCGCCGGGCCGAGGTCGACGCCGACCGAGGGGAGGCACCTGGAGCGGACGTCCAGGCCTGCGAGGTATCCCCGAATGGCGTTCGGCTTCCCGCAATTCCTGGCGAACCTCTGGGGGCTATCGAACCCGCCTCCCCGATCTGTGCCTGCATCCCATCATCCAGAACGAAGTCACCCGGCGGCGTTTAGGTCTCCATGGATGGACAGGCTCGCCTTTGACACGAGACACCGCGACAGGAGACAGACCGGGAGCGACATCCGGCGCGTGGTAGATGGCGGGGCTCCAGCGGCAGGGGCTCGGGATCCAGGCCCTTGCTGCGGCGCCATGTTACAGAGGTTACAGATGTTACAGGAAAAAGGATACCCCCTCCCCCCGCCAGCCCCGACGGCTGGTTCCCGCTTCCGGACGCCCCAGCAGGGGCTCTTCGTGCTCCGGTTCGTAGCGTTCTGGCATGGCGGGATGACAATCACGCTTCAAGGCGTTCGAAGGAAGCATGATGAGCCGGTGAAGGGAGGGGAGACTGAGGAGACAGAGCGCCTGACGCCGGCCGGTTGGCAGCAGCGCGGGAGTTGGACGCGGCCGCAGGTGAGTGATGCCCACGAGTCGTCGCGGGAATTTAGAAATATCGGAGGTCGGAGGACGGCCCCATCTGACCTGGTGTCCTTCGGGAAGAGGCACGGCGGGATGTCGCCAGGATTGATCAACATCTGCTTCAAGAAGGGAGCGATGCGGCTCCACAGGCAGGGGCTGGTGGCGCAGGGGGACCCGGACTCCTTACACGTCTACGCCCTGAGGCACTCCTCCACCGAGTGCGCCCACGCGGAGGTCAACAGGGAGGTTCGTGAGTTCTGGATGGGGCACTTCTCGGCAATCTCCTGGGTCTACCAGCACCCGGAGCTTCACGAAGAGGATTTCATCCAAGAGTATTCGAAGGTCGAGCCCTATCTGAGCCTGAACCCCTCGGAGGTACTGGCGGAGGCCAGGGTCAGGGCGGAGTTCGAGGATCGCCTTTCGCCCCTGGAGCGCCAGATACAGGAGTATGCCTCTCCGAGCGCGCAAGTGGACGCACTTCCGCTGGGAAGCTGACCATCGTCATACGTCTCTAAATTTCGAACCGATTTCCTCCACCGCCTGACCTACGATGCCCATGGCGTCTTCCACCGCCCCTGGAGAGAGCCTGCCGTGATAGAAACCGGCACTGTGGAGCCTGTCCCCCACGATCACGGCGTTGATTACGTCCACCTTCTTCGACCGTTTGAGGTCATTCGCGATCTGCTGGTAGTCGGTGTGGTGGGTCACATCCTTGTCCGCCGCGTGCATGAGCGCCTGTGCAATCGCGCCCCAGACCTTCTCACAGACCAGCCTGAGGACAGCTTCGTCATGCGACTTGTCGTATTGGGCCATCTCTATCCTTGCCTCTTCCAGGAACCGCCTTGCTATCTTCAGCTTGGTCGGGCCAGCCTCAGTAGTCATCACGACTACTGCTTCTCTACCGGCTTCGCCTCTCTTACATCCTTGATGTTAAAGGTCCACCCGACGGTGCCAAAGGCACCCGTTTCAATCACTTTCTTAACCACTTGGCGTGCCTCCTTCCGTGCTTCGTCCTCGTCGTCCGCTGCCACCCCCAGACGCATGTCTACAAGGCCATCGACTAGGTAGATCTTCTTCTGCTTCTGCATGAAAGCGACACTCCATACAGCTCTTATTAAGACATCCTGGGGTCGCTTCCGCTCTATTCCCGTTTCGACGTGGCTTTACGCAGTTCCCGGATTTCCTTGAGCCACATCTGAAGCTCGCTCCTCGGCACCCTGACGTACTCCTCACCTTCGGCTTCCTTCCTGCTTGGCATGGCGACGGAGAGGACCCGCGCTTAAAACGCAGGCTGGGAGCTCCTAGGACGGGCCATATTCTAGGGCGTCTTTCACCCTCTCTTTCACGTCCTCGATCTCCGTCTGGCAGTCCACGAGGGCCTGCCGCACCACATTCCGCTCTGCCGTCTCCTTCTCCTCTGCCTCCTTCCATGCCGTCATGTCGATTTCCCGTTCCACAGCCTCCCTTACCCGCCGGGCCAGGGTGTCTGGGGGTACGGCGTCCAGCTCCCAGCACTCGTCCCCGTAGCGGGCGATGTAGTCCCCGGCCCTGGAGTCACCCTTCTTCGTCGGGTTCGACGGGAGATCGAAGCCCCTTGCCTGGTCTATGTCGAGGGCTACCCCCTTTGCGACTACCCCGTCCTTGGAACCGTCAGAGTAGCAGTGCAACCTCGAGCGGACGTCCCTCGACATGTCCAGCCCGCTCGGGTCGTGGTCGCAGAAGTGGAGGATGGTGATGCCCTTCCCCTTCGGGAACCTTTCGAGCGTTTCCATGACCTTGGTGGAGCTGCTGTAACCCCTGGACGGGAACACGACGGCGCGGTACGGCTTCGCGGCGGACCTGAAGAGGGCGCTCGGGGCGTTCAACGAGGCGCGGAAGGTGGCGAAGGAGAGCCAGCCAGAGAGAATCTTCGCCGACAAGCTGAACGCCTACCCACAGGCCATGACCTATTGAGAAGGCGAGAGCAAGCCCGAACTCGTCGCTAAGATGGGGGTCGGGAAGCCTCACGCGAACAACAACCGCGTCGAACGGCTCAACGGGACTTTGAGGGAGCGCGTGAAGATTCAGAGGGGTTGGAAGAGCCCCACCTCAAAGGTCGCCGAGGGGATGAGGATTCAGTATAACTTCGTCAGACCTCGCACGGCGCTGGAAGGGCAGACTCCTGCACAGGTAGCAGGAATCGGATTAACTGGCAGAGACAAGTGGATGGAACTGCTTAAGAAAGCCTTGGCTGATTGAGGAGACGGATTGGCGGAAGTGAACAACTCCATTAGAGAGTCTTGGGGCATTCTCGGGAAGTCGGGAGGGAGGCGTTATCTCCTTTTTGCGTTCGTCTTCTTCTTTGCAGGTATCATCTTCTACAGCTTGGGGACGATTAACTATGGAATCTATACGGGCTTCCTTGCCGTGGCAATTACCTTGGCAGTTACAGCTTTGGCCGAAGTCAGATTCTACGAGCAGAAACTAATGATTGAAGGCTTGGGGCAGAAGTTAGACGACCTGAAGAAGTCCGAGGAAGAACGTCACCCGAAGTGAAGCACACCCACAAATCACCCGAAGACGAAGCAGAACCCGACAAAATCCGGGCGGGTGGTAGTGTTCGTTGCCAGATCCACCATGTCTCACGAGCCATCGGGATGACAATTGGCGAGAATCGAGCCCTTATAGCCGAAAGAGACCCGATAAGACCCTCAGAGTCGCCCCCTGACTCTGTAGGCTGCGCGCTGGACGGCCCCCGGGTCGGCGCGAATAGCCCCTGCCTCCTTCGATGGGAACCCCGACGCCCGGGCGGGGGTGCCCCGCCATGTTACAGAAGTTACAGATGTTACAGGAAAAAGGGTAACCCCCTCCCCCCGCCAGCCCCGGCGGCTGGTTCCCGATGCCAGACATCCTCCCAGGGACTCTTCGCGCTCCGGTTCGTAGCGTTCTGGCATGGCGGGATGACAATCACGCTTCAAGGCGTTCGAAGGAAGCATGATGAGCCGGTGAAGGGAGGGGAGACTGAGGAGACAGAGCGCCTGACGCCGGCCGGTTGACAGCAGCGCCGGAGCTGGACGCGGCCGTAGGTGAGTGATGGCCACGAGTCGCCGCGGGGTTAAGAAAAATCGGAGGGCGGAGGACGGCCCCGTCCTCCGCAGTGAAGCGTGTTTCTACGAGGCTGTGACTGATATGGTCGAGGTGATGCCGTTAGAGAGAGCCAGGCTGAAGGTGTATGTCGTGCCGGAAGTGAATGTGACCGAGCCCGACCAACCAGAAACCGTCACATAACTTGTTATGCCCGGTAGGATTGCCGCGGGAGTCAAGGCAGTACCTGAAGGTGAGTCGTATGTGATCGTTGATGCGGTAGAGGTCGTTCCGCCAACAGTCACCGAAGCGGCCGTTATAGTGACAGATTGACCACCCGCATTGGAGAATTGGAGAGACAATGTACCGGTCGAAGTTAGACTTTCACTGACTACCTGTGCCTGCGCGCTCTTGGTGCTCGACCCGAACAGGCCGAATATGTACCCTGCCACCGCCGCGAAGGCGATGAGGGTGGCTGCTATGATGAGGACTGTCGCTATGATTGGAGAGATTCCTTTTC
>JAKACC010000082.1 GCA_021796515.1 archaeon
GCGGGTCGGATTTGAGCCGACGACACTCCGGTCTTCAGCCGGATGAAGGAGGGAGTTTCAACCCCTCTCTCCATAGCCCAAGAGCGTCAAGCTCTAGCCAGGCTGAGCTACCGCGGCACCGAGCGCGCTCCGCCCATGAGCAAAGATAAGAGTTTCATCCAGGTCCTTCGCGGCCGTCGCAGTTGCCCTTTGCGGCAACTCTCGCCCATCGGAGGAGGTTCAGGTGCCCGGCAACGAGCTCGCGCCCTGCGAGCCGAAGACGAAGCGGTGGACGGGGAAACTGAGGTTTAAGGGGCCTCCCCCTGACCCGTGCGCCCCAGGACAGTCCAAGTTGAAGATCAGGTTCCTTATGGCCGGAGAGAAGGGGATATTCGAGCGCCTGAAGGGGCTCGTCGACAAGGCGCGGGAAGAGACCCCCCTCGCCACCAGGCTGTTCCAGGAACGCCTGGACGACCCCACCGTGCTTGAAAGGATCAGGACCCTCGAGAAGGAGAGCGACGAGCTGACCTTCAAGCTCGGCGAGGACATCATGAACGGTGCCATCAACCCTTCGGTCCTCAGGGACCTACTCCACGTCGCCGACCTGATGGACGGCATCTTCGACGACTACTACTTCGTCGCCCGCGAGGTGAACAGGATCGTGATGAGCGGCATCGAGCTCCCGATGCTCGAGAAAATGGTCCAGATCTTCGTAAAGATGGTCGGCCTCGCCGACAGGGAGCTGGAAACGTTCGGGAGGCTCCTGGAGGCTGGAAGCATGGAGGAGGCGAGGTCCCTCAGGAAGGACATCGAGGCTCTGGAGGAGCAGGGGGACGAGCTCAAGGACTCGGGGTTCGACTCCCTGTACGCGAACCGCGGCCTCTTCGACTACTTTTCGTTCCAGCACTACACCGAGGTGATGAGGAAGCTGGACCACATACAGGACGGGGTGGAGGACATGTCAGACCTCGTCCTCGCGATTGCGAACGCCATCTCAAGGTGATGGATTGGAGGTCGCTGGAGCCCTCCTGCTGGCGGTCGCCACCCTTCTGGTCCTCCTCGTCTCGGGGAACAACGCCCAGGCGTGCGTGGGGAACCTCATAGGCGCACGCGTAGTCAAGCGGAAGACGGCGCTGGCCCTGGAGGCGGCCGGGGTGTCTCTCGGGCTCCTGTTCCAGGGGACCAGTATGACGACCGCCGCTTCCCACCTGGCCGGGGGGCTCTCCACAGAGGTGGTCCTGGTGGTCCTGGCGCTGAGCCTGGCGCTCTTCGCGGCCGCTCAACTCGCCCGACTCCCGCTCCCTCTGACTCTCACGCTACCTGCGCTCCTTGCGGGGGTGTCCCTGGGGTTCACCGGGTACTTCTTCCTGATGATACTGGTGTGGGTCACCGCCCCCGTCGCAGCGCTCTTAGCCACTCCCCTGATCGCGAGGCTCGCGTCACGACTAGGAGCCAACAGCTTCTGGGCGAAGGTGGAGGCATTCAAGGCGCTCCTTCTCCTAATCTCGTTCGCTTTCGCCTTCACCCTTGGGGCGAACACGATAGGGCTGATAGTCGCGGTCGAAGGTTTTGGCGCGCTTTCGGTCGCGCTCGCGATAGCTGGGGTCGTCCTCGGCACCTTCTTCCTCAGCGCCGGAGTTATCAGGAGGGTGAGCACGGAGATGTTCGACCTCGGGTACTCTAACGCGACGTCATCGATGCTGGCTTCGGCACTGCTGGTGGAGGCCTCCACCCTGGCGGGCATCCCAATGTCCAACACCATGGTCCAGAACGCGGCGGTCTTCGGGGCAGGGCTCTCGTACAAGACCAGGTTCTTCTCTGCCAAGCCGTTCTATCTGGTGGCCCTAGGGTGGCTTATCTTTCCGGTCATAGGCATCGCCGCAGGGGTGCTCGTCTCTCTTCTTCTGTGAGCCGAGTCCCTCCTTGGGGGTACAGGGCCACATTAGTGTGAATCCATAAAAGCCCAAAGAAACGCCAGAAGGGAGGGTGATTGGCAGAGGTGTTCTGTCCTAGCTGCGGGAAGGATGTCCCCGATGGCGCTGCCTACTGCCCTGCCTGCGGAGCCCAGGCAGCCGCCTCCTCCGGCGCCTCTATGCCCCTCAGCGGCTTCGACGCCCTCACGAAGGACCGGAGGGCCCAGGAGTACTGGTTCGAGAGGCTCCTCGCCTACGTCGTGGACGCGATCATCGTCTTCGTGACCCTCGCCATAATCGGGACCATCGTGGCGTTCCCGTTCTTCTTTACAGGATTCTCGTTCAGTTTCGCCTACGGCAGGTTCGCCCTGCTCGGAGGCCTTGTCTTCGTCCTCTACTTCGCCCTGATGGAGTCTTCGTCTGGGGCGACCTTCGGGAAGAGGTTCTTCCACCTCAAGGTCGCGTCGAAGACCGGTACGAATCCCACTCTGGGGGAAGCCTTCGTCAGGAACCTGAGCAAGTTCTATCCGCTCCTGCTCCTCCTGGACGTCATAACCGGCCTAGCCGTGTCGAAAGGGTATCAGCAGCGGTTCAGCGACCACTTCCTCGGGACGAGCGTAGTCCGCGCCTGAAGGTCGGGCAACCGTTTTACGGGGCTCATTTCACACGTCCTTGGAAAACGGGTTTGGGAGCAGAGTTCGGCAACAGGGCAGTAGTGGTCACATATCCCGACGAGTTCTCCAGGCGCGAGATACTCGAGCTCGCGAAGGCCGGTGGGTACGAGGTGGCAGAGGTGGTGACCCAGAGGACGATCATCCGGTCCGAGTACGGGGTGGGGTCGGGGAAAGCCCAGGAGCTGGAGGGGAAGGTAGCCGAGAGCAAGTCGGACGTCATCATCATCGACGAGAGCGTCACCTCCGCCCAGGCGAACAACCTGTCGAAGCTGACCCACGTGGCCGTAATCGACAGGGAGAGGCTGATACTGAACATATTCGCGAAGCGGGCCGCGACCACAGAGGCGAAGCTCCAGGTCCAACTGGCCGAGCTCCGTTACCAGCTCCCCAGGGCGAGGGACGAGGTCCGCCATTCGACCAAAGGGGAGCAGGCGGGGTTCATGGGGATGGGGGAGTACGAGGTCGACGTCAGGTTCAGGACCCTCAAGCGCCAGATGGGATTCGTCAAGCAAAAGCTCGAGAAGACCAGGACGGCCAGGGACCTCCACGCGGCAGAGAGGAAGAAGCTCGGAGTCCCCTTCGTGTCGCTCGCGGGGTACACCAGCAGCGGAAAGACCACCCTCTTCAACCGCCTGACCGCGGAGTCGAAGGAGATTTCACCAGACCTCTTCACGACGCTCACTACCACTATCCGCATGGTCACCTTCCCGAAATCGAAGAGCAGGGTCCTCCTCTCAGACACGGTCGGGTTCATATCCAGGCTCCCGGCCTACCTCGTCGAGTCGTTCAAGTCGACTCTGGACGAGCTAAGGCACGCGGACCTCGTCCTGCTCATGGTCGACGCGAGCGAGAGCTCTGAGAGCATCGGGATCAAGCTCACCAGCTGCAGGGACACCCTGAGCGAGCTCGAGGTCGACCCGGCAAAGGTCATCCTGGTCCTGAACAAGGTGGACCTGCTGGACTCGAAGACGAGGGCGGAGATACAGGCGGACCCCCTTTTCAGTGACTACACCACCGTCAAGGTATCTGCGGTGAGGGGAGACGGGATGAGGCAGCTCAGGAACAGGATCCTGGAGCTCGCCGGAGGCCGGCGGGAATCCAGGGCAGCAGTCCAGGGGAAGCGGTGAAGGGCGTGGCAGAGTCTCCCGGGAGCGAAACGGACGACTCCTTCGAGCCCCTGGCTCCCCTGACCGAAGACATCCCAGCGGCCAAGAGCGTCCCCAGGCCCCCCATCTTCTCGATCCTGGATTCTATCGACTTCTCGGGGCACTTCGTGCTTCTCGGTGACGTCGGGACGGGGAAGAGCACGGTGGTCCCGATACACGAGTTCGAGTCGGCCGGGCGGACGAGGACCATGCTCATCCGGGAACCGTCCAGAGCCTCTTGCAACGCCCTCTACTATTCCCTTTCGGCGCTCCACCCGAAGGTCAAGGACGAACTGGCTGTCATTACCAAGGACACCAAGGTCAACACAGGGGGGAGGGTCAAGATCGTCACCGACGGGGTCCTCCTCAGGATGCTGGCGGAGGGGTCGGTGAAGGGGGCCTCTATCTACTTCGACGAGAGCCACCAGATGACCTCTCAGCTCGAGCTCTGCATGTCCCTTGCAAAGAAGCAGGAGCAGGAGGCGGGGAATCTGTTCAGGGTCATGAGCGCCACCATCGACCCGGCGGAATTCCTCTCGTTCCTGGGGATCAGGAACCTGTACTCGGTCTCAGGGCGGAGGTTCCCGGTCGGTATCGAAACAGTCCATGCCAGGGACCTCGACGGGATGTTCGACGCCCTCGTCAGGTTACTCCACACCCGGCCCCGGGGTGAGTCCTGGCTGGTCTTCCTCCCCACCAGGCGCGTGGTGGAGAAGTACGCCCGGAGCGGCGACGGAGTCTACATCCATGGAGGGCTCGACGGGTCGGAGGTCAACAGGATACAGAAGCGGGCTGAGACCGACAGGAGCCTCAAGGTCTTCGCGACCAACGTCATAGCCTCGTCAGTGAACATATACCTAGACAACGTCCTGATCTTCAACGACGCCATAGAAAGCAAGGACAGTCTGGGAAGGAAGGCGCTGCGATACGGGAGCATCGACAACAACACGCTCCTGCAGATGATAGGGAGGATAGGGCGTTTCAAGCCAGGAAAGGCGGTCATCATCTCCGACACCCCGGTCCCGAGGGACATCAAACCTACCGCGGTGAAGAAGGCACTCGAGTTCGAAACCCCCTTCGACCTGGTCCTCCTCATGTCCAAGTACGGCCTGAA
>JAKACC010000013.1 GCA_021796515.1 archaeon
GCGACAGCGTAGGTCTTGAACGCCACCGCGCCGGCCGACGCCAGCGGACCAAGCTGGTCAATGTTCCCCGGGCCCGCCGCCGCGTAGAGGGCGTAGTCGACGAAGGATCTCCCCTCCAGCGCCGCCGCCTTCCGCTCGAACCTCGTGACGTCGGTCACCACGGGGAGGGTGGTGGGCATGTCGAAGACCGCGGTGACCCCCCCGGCCGCCGCCCCCCTGCTCCCGCTCACGAAGTCCTCCTTCTGGGTCATCCCCGGGTCCCGGAAGTGGACGTGTGAGTCTATCAGACCTGGGAGGACGAGCGCCCCCCTCGCGTCCACGGCCCTCCCGGCCTGCCTGGCGGCCGAGGCCGACTTCGATACCGCGGCGATCCTCCCGTCGGACACATACACGTCGGCTTCGAAGGAGCCCCCTGCCCTCACCAACAGGCCGTTCCGGACGACCAGGTCGAACGCGGGCACGGGGGTGTCCCGGCCCCCTCTCGTTTTAAGGGTGCCCCAGGCGCCAACCCTCCGAGGCATGTTTCCCCCTGCGAGAAGCGAGCCCTGCGTCATCCTGAGGAGCGGCGCCCGGCCTCCTCCCACGACGGGGCCCGCTCTCTCCCCACGCCCTAGCCTCGTTCCATAGACGTGGGGTCGGCGCTTGTTGAGGAAGAGCTTGGGAAAGAACTGAACTGTTGATGAAGGTGAAGGAGAGGATGGAGTATCAACCATAGGGGGCTTCTAAAGACCGACTTGGCACAGTCTGTCTGATGTCGGGCTCGATTTTGTGGTTGGTCTTCGGTCTGTGATAGGCCGTTAGGTGCCTTGTCCGCATCCGCGCCCTTCTCTTCTCTCTGTCCCTGCGCCATTCCTCCGGCCTAACGCCCTTTCGCCGAAGCCAATTCGAGGGCCCGGAAGAGGTTGTAGCACGTGCAGACGAACGTGAGCCTGACCTTCACCCTGCCGAGCGTCGTCGCCAGCACCCTTCCGCAACGGAAGACCCTCTTGATCGTCGCGAACGGATGCTCCACGGGCGCCCTGACCTTCGCGAGGAACCTGTTCAGCTCCTCGTCCTCCTCCCTCAGCGGGTGGCCCCTGGTAGCCCTGATTATGCTGATGCAGGAGCCCCTGCCTCCCTGCGGGTAGCCCCTGTCCCTGACGCAGACCTCCCCCTTCTCTGAGAGGTCCACGGTGCCGTCGTTGGCCGACGCTGTGGTGACCTCGATCTCCGTGATGAACCCGCTGGCGAGCTCGTCCTTGGTGTGGAGCTTGATTGAAATGTAGACGGTGCCTGCGGCTGGCTCTCCGCTCGCGACTCCTTCGCTATCCTCTCCTTGCAGAGCCATATCGTCCTGGCGTCGGGGACCTTCGACGGGTAGCCGAGGAAGTTCATGAACGTCAGCCTGTCGTTGCAGTCCCTCTCCACCTGCTCGTCGGCGAGGCCGTACCAAGACTGCAGGACCATCGCCTTCGTCATCAGGGCCACGTCCTCGTGGGGCCTCACCTCCCCGGTGTTCTTGAAGAGGGGCTCGAGGGCGGGTCTGAACGCCTCCCAGTCCACCAGCTTCGCGACCTTGCCGAGCCTGCCCCCGTCGGGGAATCGGCCCGTGTACTCGGATTTCAGGACCTTTCTGACGCTGTTCATAGGACGCGGCACGGGCGGGAAGGATAGGACCACCCATGTCAGTTCCCGTTGATTGAATGCCGCAGCGCGTTTTTAGAAGCCCCCCATAGGAAAATGCAGAAAGCAACAACAGGGCGTGCCAATCCTTCTTCCCCGTCTTCCAGATGCCACATCAAGCCTATCTGACCAGCCTCTGACCAGTAGTATCGCCCCAAGGCCGACCTTCGCAGTTCGGGAGAGCTCAGAACAGACTCTATCGGCTGTTTTGAGGACGATTATGGCCATCTGAAGGAACGGCTCCCTGCACGTCGCTTCAGAAAGAAGGTAACTTTTTTCGAGAAACTATTTCGCAAGCTGGTACCAGAGAATAGGCTGGAGGAGTTTTGGAGGAGCGCAGTCAGGCGCTACAGGAAGAAAGTGAAGCTTGACGAGCGCAAGGTGCGCTACATCGTCAGGGCCAGGGAGAGGGGGGAGAGCTGCAGGGACATCGCCCTCCACCTCTCGGTGTCCAGGAGGAGGGTGGAGCAGCTCTGCGCCCTTTACAAGGACAACGGGGAGGTGTCGTCTCTCAAGAGGGGCGGGAGGAGGAGCATCCCGATCAGCGACGACGAGAGGAGGACGGTCTTCGCCGCCTACGGCAGGTACAGGTCAACGCCGTCTACCTCAAGGGGATGATGGAGGATGACCACGGGGTTCATATCAACCACGACAGGATACACCGGGTCCTGAAGATGGGCGGCCTGGTCACCCCCTCGAGGAAGAGGTGGATAAGGCGGAAGTGGGTCAGGTACGAGAGGGAGTACTCGAACTCCCTCTGGCACGTGGACTGGCACGAGGTCAAGGACCTTCGTTGGAAGGGGCGGTGGCTGATCGCCTACGAAGACGACGCTTCCAGGTTCATCACAGGACACGGGGTCTGACCCGACCCTGACCTCGCCCTACTCGGTGGAGGTCCTGGACGGGGCCATAGGAGGGCGCGGGAGGCCGAAGTCGATCCTCTCCGACCACGGCTCCACCTTCTACGCTGTCGAGGCGAAGAAGAGGGAGAAGGGGCTGACCGAGTTCGTTGGATACCTCCTCAGGAACCACATCAGGTAGATACGGGGGAAGGTCAACCACCCCCAGACCAACGGCAGGATAGAGAAGTGGTTCGACGTCCTCGAGAAGAAGCTGAAGTTCTTCCCCTCGGTGGACGCCTGCGTCGAATGGTACAACACGATCAAACCCCACGGCGCCCTGGACCTGAAGACGCCGGTCAAGGCATACTATAGGAGGACGCCACAGATGGACGCCCTGGCGGACCCTTCATCCCTGGAGAGGGAGGAGGCGCCAGCCTAGATGCGAAACCATTACTCGAAAAAACAAACCGCGGTTTGTTTACTTGGCGTGGCATGTCATCCGATCAATCAGTTTTCTCTCTAGCTGTGCTGCCAGGCGCTCCAAACAAGGCGCGCATCCTTCCACTTTATGCAGGACTCAATTGGCACCACGCAACGGACGTCATCGTCTTGCGGGGAACCCGACTGACGATATCTCATATATCTTAAGATAATCCGGTGCGGAAACAAATGCTTTATACCCGCCCACCCTCGTCCGTTAGACATGGGAGAGAAGGATTCTACTGCAAAGCAGCCCCACAGCGAAGAATCAGAGTCCACACCGTTGGACTCTAAGATGAATAGGAGAACATTTCTGAAGGCAAGCACAATTTCCGCCGGGGTCATTGGCCTGGGTGGAATCGCCCTGAGCACCGGCAACAGCACTACCGTGGTTCAGAATCCGACTGAGAACCTCCCCGCAACGTCAAACTCTGACCCGTTTGCCTCCCAGACCGTCACACTGAACATAAACGGAAAGAGCTACGAAGTGAGCGTGGAGCCGAGAGACATGCTGAACAACGTGCTTCGTGATGACCTTGGTCTGATAGGTACGAAGCGGCCCTGCAACAGAGGGGAATGCGGGGGCTGTACCGTCCTGATTGATGGAGTGGCCTACATGTCATGCACATACCCCGCGTATCGTGCAGCGGGGCACTCGATTACCACAGTCGAGGGATACAACGTTCCCTCCAGTACTGAAAGCCAAATCCTCAACGCTCTGCAGTTGGCTTGGGTACAGGAAGACGGCGGGCAATGCAGCGGTTGCCAACCAGGACAGATCATGTCTGCGACCGCCCTGCTGTTAAGCAATCCGAACCCCACCTTGGACGAGATCAAGGCCGGGATGAGTGGGAATCTCTGCAGGTGCGGAAACTATGACGGAATCATCGCCAGCATACAGCTGGCGGCTCAGAATCTTCAGGGAGGTAGCGCGTAATGAGCAGTAAACCCCAGAGCAGCGGACTGAACAACCTGGACCCCAATGCTAAATTCAATCTGGTGGGCAACCAGGCCGTCACAAGGCGGGACATATACGCGAAGGTGACTGGTCAGAGAAAATACACCCCTGACATAGGTCCCGGCGATATCGGACGAAGCACCATGTGGTACGCTGGTTTCCTCGTTGCGCCGCATCCTCATGCCAGGGTGACGAGCATAGACGTCAGTGCGGCTCAGGCTGCCGGATATGTGACTCTCGTGGAGTCTGACCTCCCGGTCGGTGCCCTGTTTGGCATTGGGGCCAGAGCCTATCCGCCGCTGGTCAGTAGCGAGGTGCTGTACCCTGGTCAGCCCGTGGCGGCAGTAGCCGCTCCCACCGCCAACGAGGTGGTGGACGCCCTGAACCTGATCAAGGTAGAGTACGAACAACTCCCCTACGTCTTCGACGCGCAGGAGGCGCTTCAGGCAAGCGCCCCGCAGCTTTGGCCGGGCGGTAACGTCCCCGGTGGCGGCGTAGGCGAAAACGGAGCTGTTACGTCAGGGACGCTCACCCTGAATCTGGGTGACGTCGACACCGCGCTTGCGAACGCGGACGTCGTATACGAAGACACCTTCGGTACCTCTATACAACAGCACTTCGAGATTTTCCCTAGAGGAGCAGTAGCCTACTGGTCAGGGGGCCAGTTGACTGTAAACGCCTCCACCCAGTTCGCATGGGCTGTCCAGCAGCAGTTGGCGGCTTACTTCGCAATCCCAGCTACAGACGTGAGGGTCAGCACTTCATTGGGTGGCTACGAGGACGGCGGTGCCTTGGGCAACGGCCTCGGCAACAAGTCGACCGGGGAGGAGTATGTCCTGGCTGCGGTACTTGCGCAGAAGATAGGCGCTCCAGTGAAATTCGTCCACACCAGACTTACACACGCCCGTACCACCACGAATAGATGGCCATTGTCGGCTACGTTCAGGCTGGGTGCGATGAACGATGGCACTCTAGTAGCCATCGACGGGATATACACAGCCAACGTCGGAGGACGCGGCGGCGCCCAGGGAGCGGACGCGGTCGGCGACTTCTACAACGCATACAACTGCCCTAACATGCGTTTCTACAGCATCCCTGTGACCACCGACGCCTACTCGAACGGGGCGGCCATGAGGAGCGTCGGCGAAGAGCAGGGTCATTTCCTGATGGAGTCCGCCATCGACGAGTTGGCGCACAAGCTCAACATGGATCCAGTTCAGTTCAGGCTCAAGAACATGAGGCAAGCTCCGAATCCGGTCGAGCCGTTCGCCAACCTGCCATACACTACCATCGCACAGCCACAGGCGCTTCAGGAAGCGATGCAAGCGTTCGGCTGGAGCAACCTATGGAAGGGATGGGGTGTTCCCAGCTCTGTCAACGGCACCAAGAGGGTCGGTGTAGGGATGTGCATCCAAAACGCCTCGAAGGGTTCTCCCTTCCCGCCGTCCACATCGCAGGTGCAGGTCGACCCCGACGGGACAGTCACCGTGTACATCGGCCTCACTGACCACGGAGCCGGCGGCAACACAACCTTCCCGCTCATCGCCTCAGAGGCGCTCGGCCTCACCTCGATGGCCAACGTCAAACTGATACAGTCAGACACGATGTACACGACCAATGCCAGCGTTACAGCAGGAAGCCAGTCCACGCACAACTCCCACTCCCTCCTCTACGCCGTTGAGGACCTCAAGAACCAGTGGTTCCCAATAGTGGCGAGCAAGCTGAACGCGAACGCAAACAACCTCGCCTTCGGAAACGACACGATCTATGATACGACGAACCCATCGAACAGCATCTCGTTCAATGACGCAGCGGCTCTACTCACGAGCTCGATAAAGGGGTTCGGGGTATGGCAGATCCCATTCAACGTAGCATACAGGTCGACCGGTGCGAGGTTCGCCCAGGTAGAGGTGGACACCGAGACCGCAGTAGTGCACGTCATCAGCCACACCTTCGCATTGGGCCTAGGCAGGACCATCTTCTACAAGGGCGCCATACACCAGATGATGGGCGGCTCAGTGATGGGGATTGGCTCAGCCTTCTTCGAAGAGCTATTGAACGACCCCAGCCAGAATGTCACCGTCACGCCCGGCTTCCCTAGCTCAGGGAGCTGGCTCAACCCGAACTTCCATGACTACCAGATTCCTACAATATACGAGAATCCAGACTCGGCGAACGTGATCCCCGTGGAGAACATCGACCCCACTGGCCCATTCGGCGCGACAGGGATAGGCGAGAACTGCATAATCGCGGCCGACATCTCCTTCATCAACGCCCTCAGCAACGCCTTGGGCGGCTACAGGTTCCACAAGACTCCTATCCGCATCGAGGACGTGGTAGAGGCGATACAATGGATGAATAGCAACCCCAATGGCGCATCAAGTACGTCGTCGAGCACGACATCATAGAGGGTGAGAAATTGAGTAGCAACAACGAAGTACCAAAATTCGGCCTGCTCACGGCGAGCACGCCTGCGGAGGCGGTCTCCCTTCTGACACAGTATGGCGACCAAGCTAGGATTGTGTCGGGCGGCACAGATCTCCTCTATACGATGAAAAACGGGGTGACGTACAAGACCCCGAACTACGTAGTCGACATCTCAAGCCTCCCTCTGAACTACATAAAGTATGATGCCACAGACGGACTCAGAATCGGCGCAACTACACCGATTTCAGCCATAGCGACCGATCCAAACATCGCGCAGTACTACGCAGTTCTCAGTCAGGCCGCAGCTACCGTGGCCGCCCCCCAGATCCGCAACCAGGCAACCGCGGCAGGGGACATCATCCAAGATACATGGTGCTGGTATCTGAGAAACAATTATCCTTGCTGGCAAAACGGCGGGAACGTCTGTTATGGCGTCTTGGGCGACAACAGATACTACCAGTCTATCTTCGGCGGCAGGCTGACATTCGCAGTCAACCCTGGCGACACGCCGGTGGCATATTTCGCGCTGAACGCGGACGTCACCGTACAGGGCCCGAACGGGACCACAAACATGCCGATCAGCCAGCTCCTCCCAGGAGTGGCCATAGTGGGCGGGAAGGTAAAGGAGAATTCGTTGCAGCACAACGAGATGGTCACAGAGATTCATGTCCCGGCACCTCCTGCCAACTCCGTGAGTTCCTGGTACAAGGTCCGCGCAAGGCAGTCCTTCGACTTCGCACTCGCGAGCGCAGCGGCTGTGCTGACCATGAACGGCAGTACCATCTCCGCCGCCAGCTTGGTGTTGGGAGGGGTCGACGTCGCACCACATAGAGCGACGGCCGCAGAGTCGTATCTCGTCGGGCAGAGCCTCACGACCAGCACGATCCAAGGGGCAGCCGCGAAGGCGGTCGAAGGCGCGACTCCGCTCACGACGGGCACAGGGAACTCGTTCAGGGTGTTCCTAGCCCAGGGCGCAGTGAGCAAGGCCCTGACGCTGCTGCAGAGCTAGGCGCGCGACTCGTTGACGGCTGAGGATGGAGAGGAACGCTCTCTAACTATCGGCAACTCCTTAAGAGGCTCTCGAGCGCAGGGCGCAACGAATGATGTCATGCCTGCCCGCTTGGGTTGACGCAGCTTGAGTGGGGGCCAGCCTCAGGGTGGAAACGAGCCGGAGGAGCTCACCCTCGAACAGATCGCCGGGAAGTACAAGAGCCGGTGGGTGGCGATTCTGGTCACCGCCCGGGACGGCAACTCCCAACCGACCAAGGGAAGGGTGGTGGGTCAGGACGTTGATAGATTCAGACTCAGATCTGGTCTGATGAAGTACCCCGACATCTGCATATTCTACACCGGTGAAGCGCCTTATCCAATGCTCCTTTGACAGAGTTCGAGTTGGGGAGGTTCCCTTCCCTCTTCGTCAGGGTGAAAGGGTCCAACTCCAGGATCCGGGAGTACAGAGCGCTCGTGGACCCGGCGTACGAGTACTGCATCGTCCCCAAGGGCGATGCGTACGTCTTCGGTCACCCGGAGGTGGCGTTCCAGCACGAAACGGTCGGCCCGCCTAACGCTCGGACTCTGATGACAGCCGGAGGGTTCAGCAAGACGGTCGTTTTCGAGGTGGAGGCCGTGGAGATAGGCGGTCTATCCTTTGAAAAGGTGGAGTTCGCGGCAATAGACCTCCCCCAAGAGGTCGGGTTCGAGGCGGTGATCGGTCAGAGCCTGCTGAAGCACGCCGTAATCAATCTCGACTGGAAGAAGAGGCTGCTGGGGCTAACGAAGGCGAGCTGATTGTTCGGCAGCAAGAAGCTGACGTTCCAGGTCAAGGACCCGATGCTGGTTATGTGTCGCATCGCTGGGACTGGCGACCGCACGAGGGAGCTGTCCGCCCTGGTAGACTTCAACTCCACCCACTGTTTGATGTTCGCCAACGACGCGGTGTTCTTGGGATACTCTGACGTAGCCAACAGAGCCAGGGAGTGGAGGGAGGTCTTCCCCCAGAAGGCACCCTACTTGATGTCCTTTAGAGGAGTGGAACGTGGGATCATGGTCAGGCTGAAGCGGGTCTCGATCGGCCCCCTCGCGGTCGAGGACGTGACTGCGGTCTCGCTAGAGATGGAGCCATCCCTGCTTTTGCCGTATGACATGGTCCTCGGAAGGTCGTTCCTCGACAAGTTCAAACTAACTTACGACGGCAAATCGAAGACGCTCTCTTTATCGTAGAGCGCGCCGCGCGACGACGAACAGATACGGCGCCGCCGAGTCAAGGATGGACCTGACCGGCGAGTTTCTGGGTTCGGTCATCACGACACCGATAGAGTGCCGAAGTTCCCGCACTCAAAACGATTTAATAGCCGTCTCAGCCAACAGGGAAGGTCGGAATGAACACCTCCGGTGCCGTTCAGACCGCCGCTCAAATGCGCTGGATGAAAACAAGACTGACCGTCTCTGGGCTCTTTATCCTCGCCTTGGGTGTGTTCTACGAAGGGGTCGTCCTCCCCGCAACCTCGTTCGAAACGGCAGTCTACAGGTACCCGTTCTCCTTCGAGGCTGACATCTACCTGATCGCCGTGATATTGATGGCGATGCACTACGTCGCCAGGTTCTTCGTGCCGAAACGCGCCTCGGCGGAGCCGGTCAAGATGACCAGGATCTTAGGGCTTGAGATGGCCCTGAAGGTGGCGTTCCTCTTGTCAGTAGGCGGCTCGTACCTCACCGGCACGATGATAGCGTCGCCTGAGATTTTCACGCCCATGACCTTCCTGACGGGTGCGACCCTCCCATTCGCTCTCAACCTCCATTCGCTGTTCGCCACGCTCCTGATCGGAACGGGTATCGCCATCGTCGTCCTCGAGGTCGCAAGAATCGCGACGAAGAGGTTGACTCTGAAGCAGTGGCTGTTAAGCGCCAGGTTCCTGGAGGCTAAAGTCCTGTACTGGATTCTGGCCGCGGTGGTGATATTCCAGGGAATACTTGGCCTCTACCTCCTCGGGTCGATTTCACCTATCGGTCCGTTCGGACTGATTGGCCTGAACTCCTATGCATTCGAGTCACTCGTCAGGTCCCTTCACGGTCCGACCGCGGCCGTGCTGATTTCCCTGTTCTACGGGATGGTCTACCTAAGACTCCGGCCAGACTACAGCATAAAGTAGGACGAGAGTCTCTCCAAGAAGCAACTCGAAGGCATCAGGGCGGCCAGGTAACGCTCCGAATCTCACGATCTACCGCCGCGTCATGATTTACGGCAAGGGCCGAAGCGCTCGGAGCACGCGGGTTCGCCATCGACAGCAGGAACGACGCCACTGCTCCGGAAAGAGGGAAAGAGCAGAGGAAAGGATCGCCGGGTAGGCGTCGCCCCGGCTATGCGGTGACCGGTCCGGGAACCAGCCGACGAACACGCGTCTCTACTTCGGAAGGTACGGCTCCACGTAAACCTGCATCTCCCCGCCGCAGTTTGTCTCCACGTGTATCTCCTCTTCCCCCTTGACCCGGAATACACTTGCCACCGACTTCTCCGTGTCCTCCAGGAACACGGTCACCGTCTTCGGCTGACCGTTCATGAGGGTCTGCTTCGCGGTCGCGGCTAGCGCCGATTCGGGGCACGCGCCCCCAAGGGAGCCGTAGAGGACGTCGCCATCCTTCGAGATGACCGTCTTGAAGCCGGGTTTACCCAACGAGGACCCTGCGGTCTTCACCACTGTCGCTACCGCGAAGGGCTGGCCTTTCTCGACCAGGCCGGCCACCACCCGCGCGAACTCGAACTGCTTCAACCGTGAGCTTCTGCTCCTCTGGGCCTATTTAATTCTCGCCGCCGGACCTTCCTGGCGAATGGAGCGGTCGAAGTCCAGGACGACGGACAGCCTATGCCGGTTATGCGGTCAGCTCGTTCCTAGCTTGCTGGGTCCTCATGTGCAGCACGACCCTGTCCGAGCCGTCGTCCTGAGGTTCCACCGCGACGTCGAACTCCTTCCCGAAGAACTCTGACAACATCTCCGCGGTCGTGACAGACTTCAGCCTCCCGCGCAGGACAGAATTCGCCCCGACGAACACCGGGTCCATCGACTCGTCCACGGCTTCCCCGTTGTTGACGAACAGCCATACCTCGGAGGGGTTCAGGAGCCTCGCGATCTCCATGTAGTGCTGCCTGTCCGACGCGGTGAAGGTCCTGGTGATCCTCGCGTAGACGGTCTTGGTCGGCAGACGCAGGGCATATTCGAACTCGGCCTTCTCACGGCTCCCAGGAGGCTTCCCGAACATCGCGCCGTGGGCTCCCTCGTTCCTGAACCTCCTGATGAGGTATTGCTCCACGCTGCTGCTCATGTCGTCTTTGGACATCACCAGCGAGACCGTGCGGGGTCCCTCCACATTCAGCTGGAGGCTTTCGAGCCAGGGGAGGAGAGGAAGGAGGTCGTTCAGCTTCTTCGTCGTCTCTTCCGTCGCCTTGTTGTACCTCTCCACGGCTGAAGAAAGCAGGCGGACGGGTGACGAGAAGACGCCGGCGCCAATTGCCGTGACGGCCAAGTGAGGCAGGAACTTGGCGAACACCCTCCTCCGGGTCTCGTCAACGTCTTCTTCCTCGGTCACACTGGCGTTCGCCAAGTGGGGGCCGTATAAGCTCGCCGGGGCCGGTCACAGCTTGGAGCCGCTCCATCGGCCCGGGCCGAGTGATTTGAAGCCCTACCCCTGCACACCAACGGTCAGGAGACGGGCCCCTGATCACGCGCGACTGTCCGACCCTGTTTCCCGTCGCCTACGGCTTCCGCTTCCGCATGACCAGCGCCCTTGACACCAGGCTCCCGCCGAAGTACAGGCCCGAAAGCGTCAAGCCCGTCGTGACCTCTATGATGCCTCCCGTTGCGCCGGGCGAGATGAGCAAGGCCATGACGAAAGAACCCACGATGGCATATCTCCAGTTCTTCAGCCACGTCTCGTAGGAGACAAGCCCCACGTAACTGACGGCGATCATGATTATCGGGATCTCGAAAGACAGGCCCAGCGCGACTATGTACGCTATCACAGTCGAGACGAAGGTCCCTACCCCCAGGGTGGGTTCGACCCCGGTAGACAACGTGAACAGGTACAGGAACTTGAAGATGACGGGCAAGACGATCCTGTAAGCAAACAGCCCACCGGCCAGAAAGAGGCCGGTCGCAGGGATCAGAATCAGTTGCAGCGTCCTCTTTTCCCTGGGCTTGAGCGCGGGTCCGATGAAGGACGCCATCTCATAGATCCAGATGGGTGATGAGGAGATCGCCGCCAGCGCCATCGCCGTGTAAAGGATCGCTACGAAGGTGTCGAACGCGTTCAGGTTGATCAGCACCATGTGCGGAGGGAGGAGTTGCTGCTTCGCGAAGTTGAAGAACTCTGTGGTGAAACTATGGAACAGGTCCGGAAACGGATAGAATACTGTGACCGACCCGAGCTTGACCCAGACCGGCTTGAAGATGAAGAAGAGAACGAAGAACGCGAAGAAGGAGGCCAGCGAGATGAGGAACCTGCGGACCAACTCGGCTATGTGCTCGAGGAACGGTAGTTCCCTCCGGTCTGGTTCAGGCTCACCGGCTGACAAGCTCATCCCTTTGCGGACGCACCGAGGGATGGCCCTTTTCTCCGTTCTCTAAAGGCTGCCTGCGCGGCTACGCGCCGGCCTTCTCTTTGAGCTCTTTCAGCTCTTCCTCGAGCTGCGAGATGCGCCTGCGCGAGTATTCTCTGTCTTCGTTGATCGGCTGGTGCGTCTGAGGAGCTACTTCCTTCACCGGCTGCTGTGGCGTGCCTTTGACCGCGCTTGTAAAGTCGGTCGAAGTCCGTAGCTCTGCTACTTCCTTCTCCAGCTCGGCCTGGCCCTTCCTGAATTCGCCCATCGCCCTGCCCATGGAGCGCGCTAATTCGGGAATCTTCTTCGCGCCCCCGAAGAGGACGATGACTACCACGGCAAGGATGCCCCAGTCGGTTATGCTTCCAATCATCAGTTCGTCAATGGTCTGAGGAAGCGGCTCCTATTTAACCGTCGCGGGGAGCGACATACGGGGAGGAGACCGGGGAATCATGAGAAGCGGCCTTAAACCACAGCCGTTGACGTCCCCGAACGTGGAACCTCGCTACCATCTCATGGAGCTCCCGAACAAGGTCCTCATCGGCGAGGGGATCCTGGGACGTCTCGGCGAGTTCGTCGGAGACGAGGCTCGAAAGAAGAAGGTCGTCATCGCATCAGGGTCCAACGTCACCCCTAAGGTGAAGGGGGCCATAGACTCGGCTCTAGGAGGGACTCCCCTCTGGGTGGAGGTCGCGGCCGCGGACCTGGGCAACGTCGAGAAGGTCGAACGCGCGGCGTCTATGTCGGCCTGCATCATCGGGGTAGGGGGAGGGAAGAGCGTAGACGTCGGGAAGCTCGCGGCGTTCAGGCTGGGGGTGTCGTTCTACTCGGTCCCGACCAGCGCTTCACACGACGGGATCTCGAGCCCCTTCGCCTCGTTGAAGGGACTGGACAGGCCATACTCTGTAATGGCGAAGCCGCCGGTGGGGATTCTCGCAGACATCGACGTGATATCGTCTGCTCCCAGGCGGCTCCTTGCTTCCGGGTGTGGGGACCTGGTTTCAAAGCTGACCGCCGTGAAGGACTGGCAGCTGTCGCAGAAGGTCACCGGAGAGTACTATGGCGGTTACTCCGCGAGCCTGGCACTGATGAGCGCCGGGGTAGTCCTCGATAGGTCCAGGATGATCGGGAAGTTCGGGACCGAGAGCGTCAGGGAACTGGTGGAGGCGCTGATAAGCACGGGGGTCGCGGCAGGGATAGCGGGTAGCTCTCGCCCCTGTTCGGGCTCAGAGCACCTCTTCAGCCACTACCTAGACATCCTGGCCCCCAGCTCGGGGCTTCACGGAGAGAAGTGCGGCATCGGGACTATAATGATGGCCAAGCTCCACGGGCTTGACTGGAGGAGGGTGAAGTCGGCGCTGAGAAACGTTGGTGCGCCCGTCGACGCCTCGGCGATAGGCGTCAGCGACGCCGATGTCGTCCAGTCTCTCGTGAAGGCAAGCTCCATCCGCCCGGACAGGTTCACCATACTCTCGAAGAAGAAGCTCGACGAGAAGCGCGCGGCCGCGCTGGCGAGAGCTACGGGAGTAATCTAAGCCGCCTTTGCGGCGGCTCCGGCCTTCTTCCTCCGGGGCTTAGGTGCCGCAGGCTTCTCCTCCGTCGAGGGCTGGACAGGCTTCGCCTCCTTGGGAGGCTCCGGCTGTTTCGCTTTCTCGTTGTTGAACCTCTCCACGAAGCTGAGTGTAGCTACTGTCGGGACGAACTTGAACACGTCGTTTGCGATGCCTCTCTTGATGATCTGCAACCCTTCGACCAGGAACAGCCCCTCGGGTATCGTCACCGTCAGCTTGCCGTCGGCAAGCTGGAAGTCGGGGCTCCCCCCGTCGCCGGCGAGCCTCCTGTCGATCAGCGCCCTCACCTTCTCTTCGTCCGTCTCCAACTTCCGGACCACCTCGAAGTCGTAGACTATCGACTTCCCCGCCAGCCTGTGGTTGAAGTCTACCTGCGCACGCCCCGACCCGATGAACCTGACTATCCCCACTCTGTTGTCGATCTCGACAGAATCCCCGACTGCTAGGTCGTGCTCCCTCTCGCCGAACTTGCGGAGCGGGACCATCCGAAGCTGGGTCGGGTCCCTGTTCCCGAAGGCCTTCTCAGGGGAGAGCTCTATCTGCTTCTTGTCTCCCACCGACAGTCTTGCGACCTCCGAGTCCAGGCCTGATATGAGCCACCCCTCACCAACCGCCTCGAGCCTGGGTTCGTATTTCCTCGACTCCTCGTATATCTTCAGGCGCTTCGCCTCCGACTCGACGGTGGATTCGATCCCTTCACCCGTGTCCTTCACGTAGGCGGTGTAGTTGGCGAATATCAGCGTCCCTTTGTCTAGCGTCATCGGCTTCGACCAGCCTCCAGGTTGGGTTTAAAGAGTTTCAGCTGCTGAGCGCCGCGAGGGTGTCGCGGACCGCCCCCAAGGTGGTCTTGACGTACCCCTCGTTTATCTGACCCATGCAGCCCACCCTGAACACCCTGCCGGCGAACGGGCCAAACCCCCCCGCCACCACGACCCCCTTCTCCTGAGACAGGGACCTCCGGAACTTCGCGTCGTCGATTCCCTTCGGGTAGTATGAGGCAATCACCGTTTTCGACCTCACCGACTTCTCGGCCACGGCGCCCAGGCCGAGCCCGGCCAGGCCGTCGTAGATCAGCGTCGACATTCTGTCGTGCCTCTGCACCCTCTTCTCAAGCCCTTCCTCAATGAGTTCCTCGAGCGCTTCGTCCAGTGCGTAGTAGAGCGGGAGGGCGGGAGTAAAGGGGGTCTCCCCCTTCATGCCGTACTCGAGATACCTCAGAATCTCGAAGTATCTGGTCTTCGGAGGGGAGCCTTTCAGTAACTCGCTGACCCTGCTACTCACAGAAAGCAGGGCTAGCCCCGGAGGGGCGGCGATGCATTTCTGGCTCCCGGTGATACAGACGTCTACCCCCCAGCGGTCCACCGGGATGGCGTACCCTCCCAGGCTCGAGATCGCGTCTATCACCGCGAAGGCTCCGTGCTCCCTTGCCGCCTTCGTAGCCTCCTCCAAGTACGGCACCGCAACGCCCGTGCTTGTCTCGTTGTGCACGAGGAACATCGCCTTGAAGCTTCCAACCTTGTCCATGGCCGCCTTCAGCTGTTCCAGGGTCGGGGCCGTGCCGAATTCGGACGCCACCTGCACCACCTCGCCCCCCGCCATCTCGACCGTCTCGGCGAGCCTCTTGCTGAACTCGCCGAACACGGGAACGACCGCGGTGTCTCCAGGGCGGATGAGGTTCCAGACCGCCGCCTCGACCCCGCCGGTCCCGGACGACGAAAGCACCACGACATCGCCCTGCGTCTGGAAGAGCTGCCTCGTCTTTTCCAAGACCTCCTTGTAGAGCTCCCTGAAGGAGTCCCCCCTATGGTTTATCACAGGCTTGAGCATCGCCTGCATGACCCGCTCAGAGACGTTGGTGGGCCCCGGCAGCATGATTAACTTCTGCTTATCCATGCTTGACACCCGCCAGGTCCTTCCGGATAAGTGCTCTCACTCTCTCCACCCCCCCGAACTTCTTCACTTGCTCCGCCACCTCCTCTGGGACGAGGCTCTCCCAATCCTTGCGCTCGAGAATCCTGTCCCTGACATTCGTGGCCGAGTACCTCCCCCTGTCAAGATAGGGGACGGCGCTGACGTCGAACCCCTCTTCCTTGAACAGGAGGAAGGTGAGCGCGTCGTTGGTAAACACCGCATCGAAGCGGGGGACCATCGAGACCACCGTAGAGACCCAGAGCGAGTGGGAGTCCGCGTCAGGAATCGGGATCGCCATCCACTTCGAAGGGTCGATGTCGTTCCCGTCCAAGGCGCCCTTGACCATCGCGATCCTCTCCCCGGCTGTGAACGGGTTGTCCCTTTCATGGCTTCGCTGGGCGGACCCGACCACGATGTAGAGGTATCCTACCTTTCTCAGGGCGTACCTGACCGCCTCGAGGTGGCCGAGATGGAACGGCTGGAAGCGGCCGACGAGGACACCGACGCGCATTCCGCTTTCGTTCGGCCGACCTGTTCAGGCCTATTTAAGAGAAGCCGCGCCACAGCTTAACCGTCACCGCTGGGGGCCGGGGGACGTGGAGTTCGTCGTGGTTGACGGTTCCCAGGGAGAAGGGGGAGGTCAGATACTCAGGACGGCCGTCGCCTTTTCCGCAATCAAGAAGGTCCCGGTCAGGATAGTCCGGATCAGGGCAGGGAGAGATGTCCCCGGCCTCAAGAGGCAGCACGTGACTTCCCTCACGGTGCTCGCCAGGGCCTTTTCCGGCAGGCTGGAGGGGGCGGTAGAAGGGTCCTCGGAGGTGAGCTTCGTCCCGGGCGAACCCGCCCTGGAGAGGCTGGAGGTGGACATGGGGACCGCTGCCAGCATACCCCTGGTCCTTCAGGCGGTGATCCCGGCCGTCGCCCTGAGCGAAGCCAAGCTCTCGCTCAGACTGGTGGGTGGGACAGACGTCCCCTGGAGCCCCACCTTCGATTATTTCCAGCGTGTCGCGACCGAGGGATACAGGGCGGTGGGGATTAGCGCGAGGGTGGAGGCGGCCAGGAGAGGGTACTACCCGAGGGGCGGAGGGGAGGTGACCGCAGAGGTCGGGCCGAGCGGAGGTGTGACCTCCCTGACACTCGTCTCGAGGCCGGCAGTATCCTCGACTAGGGTGGTCAGCAGGTGCGGACGCCTCCCCAGGAGGGTGGCCGAGCGCCAGTCGGCCGCGGCGGTAGCGGAGCTTTCCGGGAAGGGCATAGCCGTAGAGCAAGCGGAGGTGTCTGATGAGCCGTCCGACTCTCCAGGCACTTCGGTGCTCGTCTACAGGGCGGGGGAGGGGGTCATCATGGGCTCAGACTCGATCGGCGCGAAGGGGAAACCCGCGGAGGACGTTGGCAGCGAAGCTGCCAAGGGGTTTGTCGCTGCTCAGGAGTCCGGCGGGTGCCTCGACGCCAACCTGGCTGACATGGTCCTCCCGCTGCTCTCCCTCGCGGCCGCGCCGTCCTTGGTCAAGGTGCCTGCCATGACTTCTCACCTCGAAACGGGGCTGCGCCTCGCGTCGCAGTTCACCGGGTGCAGGTGGACGGCCGACCGAGAGGCGGACGGCGTGCTTGTCGCGGTCTACCCCGAGAACCGGTGACGTCGCCCCGAAAGGCACAATGTCTAAAAGGACGGGTTCAGGCGGCCAGAAACGATTCCATGTCATACGAGCAGTATATGCCAGGGGCCACGGCCGTGGGAATCGCCTACAAGGACGGAGTGGTCCTGGGAGCTGAGAGGAGGATCACGCTCGGGAACTTTGTGAGGAGTAAATCAGGGAAGAAGGTGTTCAGGGTCACGGACAGCGTGGGGGCCGTGTGCGCAGGGATGGTGGCCGACATGCAGAACCTCGTCAAGGAAGTTGCAGTCTACTCCAAGCTCAGGGAGCTGGAGTCGCAGAGGTCTATGAAGCCGAACTCGGTGGCGAAGCTGATGTCGACGCTGATGTTCCAGAACAGATACGCTCCTCTCCTCACCCAGGTGATACTGGGCGGAGTGGGAGACAGGCCGGTCGTCTACGTTCTGGACCCGCTCGGGAGCGTGATCTCTGACCAGTACGCTACCGTTGGGACAGGGGAGGAGACCGCGATCGGCGTCGTGGAGGCGGGATACAACCCTGCCATGACGCAGAAGGAGGCGCACGACCTCGCAGTGGGCGCGATAAAGGCCGCAGTTGCCAGGGACGCCATGAGCGGAAACGGCATCGACATCCTGACCATCGACAGGTCAGGGATCAAAGAGGAAGGGGTAAACCTCTAAGGGGGCGGTCCCGGTTGTGGACATACAAGGGAGTCAAGGTCCACTGGCTCGGCCACGATTCTTTCGTCCTTCAGGGTTCGAGGACGGTGGTGCTGGACCCTTTCAGGGCGAAGGGGAGCTACGCCGCCGATGTCCTTCTAGTCTCCCACGAGCACTTTGACCATCTGAGCGACGAGGACGTCAGAAGGTTCGCGAAACAGTCCACCCTGATGGTCGCCCCCGAGCAGTGCGAAGGCCCCCTCAAGGCGTTCGGTCAGGAGAAGAGGATCGTCAAGCCATGGGAGAGCCTGGATGCGATAGGGGTCAAGATAGAGGCAGTCCCGGCGTACAACCTGAACAAGTTCAGGGAGCCGGGGAAGGTCTTTCACCCGAAGGAGGACAGGAAGGTCGGATACTTGGTGACGATGGATGGGGTGCGGTTCTATCACGCGGGAGACAGCGACTTCATCCCCGAAATGAAGAGCCTGGACGTGGACGTGGCCCTCCTCCCCGTTTCAGGCACCTACGTGATGACCGCGGAGGAGGCGGCGGAAGCGGCTGGCTCTATCAGCGCGAAGGCTCTGGTGCCGATGCACATCGGCAAGATCGTGGGGACCATGGCCGACGCAGAGAGGTTCAGGGCGCTGGTCGGTAAGAACAAGAAAGTAGAGATTCTCGAAGAGGAGTAGGCCCTACTCGGGGACGCTCTCGGAGTGGAGCTTCCCGTTCTCCAGCCGGACGAAGAGGAACCTGTTGTCCCCGAAGACCAGGGTCAGCTCGTTTTCGTTCTCTTCCACCGTGAGGAGGGACTTCCCTACTATGCCGTCGAATTTAGCCATGGACGGCTTCCGGGCTCCCTGCGGTTCATATTTCTGTCTTACCGGTCAGGGACCGAGGTACTTCGTGAGCTCCTCAGACCCCAATCGCTCGCCCCTCCCCACCGGAGCCCCGGTCGAGGCCTTGATCATCTCCCGGATCACCTGGTCGATGCTGGCGCTCCTCCTGCTCGCTTTGAGGGCCTTGAGGGCCCTATGGGTGTCGTCGTGGACCTTTACAGACTTCACCTTCCGGCACGCAGCACCACGCTATCTAAACCTAGAAGGTCTGACGCGGCTTCGCGAGCCCATCATCTGCCTGGGAGCTTACTTCGGGCTATGACGGGGACGGCGTTCATGATGCGCGAACGCCCTTGCACCCAAGTCGACGAGAACCATGGCCCGGCTATTCTTCTGTCTCGACAGCTACTGCGTTGCTATCCGCGTACTTCAGGCGTAGGGTGAGCAGAGGAGCATATTCCTTCGCGTCGTACCAGGCCTACAACGCCTTCGTGTTAGGAAACTTGGTGACGATGAGCGTGCGGGGCTTCCATCGTCCCTCGAAGACCTTCACGTCTCTGCTGGCTACCACGAGCTCGCCGTCGTATTTCTCGAGTGTCTGGAAGAGGTTCTCGGCCTCCTTCGCATGCTGCGCTTCATCATGCCACGCCACGTCTGCGACCGCATAGGCAGGCATCCGGAGAATCTTCTTCGAGCGGGGAATGTCGAAACTTTGTCTCCGCCGCTGAACTTCACATACGTCCCTCGACGAGACCCACCCGTCAGCCTTGATCGAACAAAATCCAAGATGTTGGAGAAGCCTCCTTTCGGAGGGACGCGCGCGTGACCCCGACGAGCCTTCTGCGTCGCTGGTAGGGTCGTCTAGCGTCGGTCATGACGGAGATGGCCGCGGTTGCGTCGTCAGCCGATGGCCTTCTTCAGGAGCACGACGATCATTTCCTCTTCCGAAGCGCCCATCCCCTTCAGGGCGAAGGCGACAGGCCACATCTGGCCCTCATCGAGCCTCGCCTTTTCTTGAAACCCGAGCGTCGCATATCTCGTCTTGAACTTCTGTCCTGACTGGAAGAAGCAGACGACCTTGTCGTCCTTGGCATAAGCGGGCATCCCGTACCAGGTCTTCGGAGAGAGGGCAGGCGCTGTGGCTTTGATGATGGCATGAAGCCGCTTGGCCATAGAGTGGTCTGGTTCTGACATCGCAGCGATCTTGGCGAGAACCCTGCTTTCGTCGTTCGCTTCGCCCGCACCTCGCTCCTCCATCGTCTCCCTCATCGCGGCCTTCTCTCCGTCTGTCAACCCCTTGGACCTCCGCGGACCCGCCCTTGCTGACTGTCTCCGAACCATGCAAGTTCTGGGCTTTCGAGTGCCTAATATGGGTGTAGCCAAACTACTTCTGGGAACAGCTCCTAGTCGAACAGCCTCGGGTTGTCGAAGGCATCGACCCGCTTTGGGTTATCCAAAGTCCGCTGAGCGCCGTAAGGAGGGGAGAGAACCCGGAAACAGTTAGTCCCCTGACGCGTGGGGGGCGGCAGGCTGGCTAAACCTCCTTCTGAGGTGAGGCTTAAACGCGAGACAAAGTGAAGGTGGTTCGGGATGATGACCTCGCGACGATTCCGAACAAGAATGAGGATAACGCCGTCCCAGTCTGACCAAAAAACAGGAGCAAAGCGCGGTTAGCTTGGCTGCGCCTCTGCCCGGCTCTGCGCCGCGACTCCGTCCGCCTTATTGTCGGGGCTCCTCGCAGGTTTAGCCTTTATCTGAGCTGCTTCTCCCCCAGAGGCACGTGAGCTTCCTCGAAGGGGTGAGGGTGGTCGACGCCACCAGGCTCCTCCCAGGGGGGTACTGCTCCATGCTCCTCTCCGACATGGGAGCCGAAGTCGTCAAGGTCGAGCAGCCCGGCCTGGGCGACTACATGAGGGCGACCCCTCCCACGAAGGGAGGGAGGAGCCCCGTCCACGCGACCGTCAACAGGAACAAAAGGAGCATCGGGATCGACCTGAAGTCCCCCGGCGGGAAGGAGGTCATGCGCCGCCTCCTGAAGACCGCCGACGTCTTCATGGAAGGGTTCAGGCCAGGCGCCATGTCCCGGCTCGGGTTCTCGTTCGCAAGCGTGAAGAGGCTGAATCCGAAGATAGTCTACTGCTCGATCTCCGCATACGGCCAGGAGAGCAGGCTGAGCTCCATGCCCGGCCACGACATCAACTTCCAGGCGATGGCGGGGACCATGGCGTATTCGAAGGGGGCGGGGGTCCCGCTCCTCCAGCTCGGTGACGTGGCGTCAGGGATGTACGCCGCCGTGGGGATACTGGGCGCCCTCGCCGGGCGGAAGCGCGGCGTCTTCCTGGACGTTCCCATAGTGGGCTCGCTTCTTTCGTGGATGGTGGTCCCCGCTGCCGCATACCTCGCGACCGGGAAGGCGCCGAGGGAGAAGCACAGCATGATCTTCGGCTCGACCCCGTACTACAACGTCTACCGGACGTCCGACGGCGGATACATGGCGGTGGCGGCCATCGAAGAGGTCTTCTGGCGGAACCTGGTCGCAGCCTTGGGGGTCCCCGGGATACAGAACAAGAGGTTCGGGACCAAGGAAGAGAGGGCATTCGCAACGTCGGAGCTCAAGAGGGCGTTCGCCAGCAGGACGAGGGACGAGTGGTCGAAGCTCCTCATGGGGAGGGATACCTGTGCGACCCCTGTCCTCACGGTGGAGGAGGCCCTGACGAGCGACTGGGCGGAGACTATGGAGATGCTCGTCGATGTCGGGGGGGACGGCCAGGTCCTCAACAGCCCGCTCAGGGGCGCCCCCGCCGCCCGGAAGAAGCCGTTCACGCCCGCCCCGGACCTCGGCTCTGACACCCTCTCCATAATGAAGGCCCTGGGATACGCCGCCCCCGCGGTCTCCAGGCTGAAGGAGAGTGGCGTGATAGAATAGGACTACGCCCGCTGCATCAGGATCGCGAACCCCTGCCCGCCCCCGACGCATAGGGTCGCCACACCATGGTCCTTCCCTGTCTGTTTCAGCTCTCTGGCCAGGGTCCCGACGAGCCTCGCGCCCGACGCGCCAAGGGGGTGCCCTATGGCTATGGCGCCCCCGTTGACGTTCACCCTGCCAGGGTCGAGGCCGAGCTCGCGCATCGCGTACAGTACCACGACCGCGAACGCTTCATTGATCTCCCAGAGGTCGATCTGTCCAGGCTCCATCCCAGCCCTGGCGAGTGCCTTCTGGGACGCGGGGACAGGACCCTTCCCCATCACGCTAGGGTCGACCCCTGCCCACCCCATGGACACTATCCGTGCGAGGGGCTCGACCCCGAGCTCATGGAGTTTGTCCTTCGAGGCGAGGACCACCATAGATGCGCCGGCGTTGAGCGGGGACGAGTTTCCGGCCGTGATGAGCCCCCCTGATTTGAAAGAGGGCTGCAGGGCCGCCAGCTGTTCGATCGTCGTGTCCCTCCTGATGCTCTGGTCGGCGTCGACCACCCGCTCCTCCCCTGATGCTTCGACCTTCATCTCCATCAGCTCCCCCCTGAACCAGCCGTCGTCCAGCGCCTTCGCGGCCTTCATGTGCGACCCGAGCGAGTAACGGTCCATCTCCTCTCTGGAGAACCCCTCGTCTTCCGCCAGCTTCTCGGCGGTGAGACCCATGGAGTACCCGGTGCTCATCTGATACCTCATGTATTCGGGCCTGGTGAGGAGCCTGGTGTTGGGGGCGAGGGCGGGGTTGTTGGAGATCGGGACGTGGGTGAGGTGCTCCATCCCCCCGGCCAGGACGAGCTCCGAGTTCCCCGTCATTATCTCCATCGCCCCTTCGGCCGCGGCGTTCATCGACGAAGCGCACGCCCTGTCCATGGCCAGCCCCGGGACCGTCACCGGGAGCCCTGCCAGAAGCACGGGGTGCCTCCCCCCGTAGAGCCAGTTCTCGCCCGTCTGGAACGCGCACCCTGTGACGACGTCTCCGATGTCCTCCGGCTTCAGCGCCGACCTCTCGACCAGCCTCCGTATGAGCAGGCCGAGGGCCTGGTCCATCCTCACGGAGTTGTAGACGTCCCTCTCGGGCTGCCCCGGCCGGGACCTGGAGAAGGGGATCCTCAGGTAGTCGGCGACATACACCTCGCGAATCTCAGCCACGCTACCGCTCACTTCCCTTTGAATTCGGGCTTCCTCTTTCCGAGGAACGCGGAGAGCCCTTCCTTCAGGTCGTCGGTCCCGAAGAGCACTCCTGCTGCCATAGCCTCCATCTCCAGGCCCACGTCGGGGGGCGCCTCGGCCGCCTTGTTGAGGAGCCTCTTCGCCAGGGTGACGGCCACCGGGGCCTGAGAGGCCGCCAGCTGGGAAGCGAACGCCTTCGCGAACTCGTCCGGGTCTCCGTCCGGGGCCATCCTGTTTACCAGGCCGATCTCGAACGCCCGCCCTCCCTTGATCCTCTCCCCTGTGAGTATCATGGACGACGCGTGCGAGAGCCCCACAAGGCGGGGGAGCCTCTGCGTCCCGGACCACGCCGGGACGAGCCCTCTGCTCAGCTCTGGGAACCCTATCTCCACGTCGGAGGTCGCCACCCTCAGGTCGCAGGCCAGCGCCAGTTCCATCCCTCCTCCGAGGGCGTACCCCTTCAGGACGGCGACCGTCAGCTTGGGGAGGTCGGCCAGCTTCTTCATCACCCTCTCCCCTTTCCTTGCGAACTCCATCATCGCCACCGTCCCCGGGACGTATTGCGTGAGCTCGAGCCCGGCGGAGAAGACCTCCCCCTCCCCTGTCACTATCACCACGCGGATGTCCTGGTCGAGCCTGACAGCATCGAGAACCCTGTCCAACTCGTCGATGACCTCGGCGTTGATGAGGTTGAGCCTGGGTCTCTCCAACACCACCCTGGCTACCCCGCCGGGGAGCTTCTCCAGCCTCAGCACCCCGCCCCCGCTCTGGGGAACGTGAGGCTCGGCACTGGGGGCCGGGGATGCCTGGGCCGTCTGGAGCCGCCCGTCGATGGCTTCTCTCATCCTCCCCTCTGCGATCGACTTCGCAGGGGCGAAGACGGCGCATTCGAACTTCGAGGCAAGCTCCTCCAGCTTGGACTTCACCTCAGCGTTGCTGAGGTCCTTGGCGACGGAGATGGGACCGAAGGGCCTGTTCATCCCCAGGACGACCCCTTTCTCGATGTCCCCCGGCGTCGCTACCCCCTCTTCGATGAGCTTGACCGACTCGTTGATCTCGAGCGCGAAGACGTCCATGATTGATATCGCGCCTGTGGGCTCCGCCTTCGGGACTTGCGCCTTTCCGGTCGACCAGTCATAGAACCCCTTCCCGGTCTTCTTGCCGAGGAGCCCCTGCTTCTGCATCTCTCCGAATGTCTTCCCTTTCCCGTATTCAGGCGAGATGGACCCAGCGAAGTACGCGAGGGAGTCCGCCGCGACGTCGACCCCGACGAAGTCCACGAGCTCGTAAGGTCCCATGGGAAGCCCCTGCCCCCGGGCGAATGAGTCGACCTCCGCCGGGGTGGCGAGCTTCCTGTCCTGGACCAGGCAGAAGAAGAGCGTGTCCGCTGCGTTAATCCTGTTCACGATGAACCCGGGCCGGTCCTTCATGACCCTGACCGCCGTCCTTCCCACCCTCTTGCACGCATCGACCGTCTGTTGCACGACCGCGTCGTCGGTCCTGGCCCCTGGGATGACTTCGACGAGCTTCATCACCATGGGGGGGTTGAAAAAATGCATCCCGACGACCCTCTCCGGGCCTGGGACAGCCTCAGCCAGATCGGTGATTCTGATGTTCGAAGTGTTGGAAGCGACGATGGCTTGGCGAGACACGGCCCCGCCTATCTCTCTCAGGACGGACCTCTTGAGCTCCAGCGACTCCGGGACGGCCTCGACCACCAGGTCGGACCCGGAC
>JAKACC010000083.1 GCA_021796515.1 archaeon
CGCAGGAGACGACGTCCCCTGGCTCCAGGGTGAGGAACCCCGAGAGGTAGGATGCGAGCTTCGCCGGGCCGAAGATATACTCGGAGGTCGACCCCTCCTGGACCAGCCCGCCGTCGAAGAACGTGGACATCATGTGGCCCTGAGAGGCGTCAAACTCGTCGGGGGTGAGCACCCAGGGGCCCATGGGGCAGAAGGTGTCGTGGTTCTTGGAACGGAACAGCGGCCCCCGCATCGTCGTCTTCTTGATCTCCCCCGTCGACCTGTCGCGCCTGTAGGCTTCGTACGCGTCCGCCCTGGAGTCGGCCGGGGCGGTCACGTCGTTCAGGATGGTATAGCCGAATATGGACGCGGCCGCCTCGGCTTCTGTGGCCCCTGAGATCCTCTTGCCGACGATGGCCGCGAGCTCGACCTCCGGCCTTATCCCGCCGGGGGACGCCCGGATCGCCGTGCCTGGCCCGACCACCGTGCTGGGCGCCTTCATGTCTATCCTGGGCCTGTCGAGAGCTATGTCCGACCCGCCGAGCATCCCGTTCGTGTTGACTATCGTCGCGAGTATCTTCCCCGGGCGTGACACGGGCGCATTGAGCACAACGTCGGCCAGGCCGTAAGCCTTCTTGGTGACCACGTCGCGCCACTTCCCCTCTGCTATGACCTGTTCCAGCGGCTTGGACCCCTCGATCTCGAAGACCGTCTCATCCGCGACCAGCCCTGCCCTCCGGCTCCGACTGCCCTCCATGGGGAGGGAGAATGTACAGAACTTCACGGGCCCCTCGAGCCGACCAACCCTTTTTACCTTTGGCTCTGACCGCATCCAGGTGCTCGATCATCCCCTCGTCCCTGGCCGCACTTCAGCCATAGAGGAGGGTCCCTGGCACTACGGGGCCGACTACATCACAGTCTACTTCAGGGGGGAGAAGTCTGCGCTGGCAGACCTGGTCCCCCGGCCCTTCGAGGTAGCCGATGGGCTCTGCCTGGGCTACGTCTGCGAGATAGTCTCGGTCGCCGAGTCGGGCCTGGAGATGGCTGCCGACCGGCCCGACAGGACGCTCTACCACGAGGCGGCGATAGGGGTGAAGTGCGAGTACCGCGGGAGGCCGGGAGCCTACTTCCCGGTGATGTGGGTCACCACCGAGTGGTCCCTCCTGAGGGGACTCATGAATGGCTACCAGAAGAGGCTCGCGGACAAGATCTCGATGACGAAGCTCCACCCGCTCAACCCAGGCATGAAGGGGGTTGCGGCTGGAAGCAGGTTCGGCGGGTTCTGCATGAAGGGGCCGGAGCAGACCCTGTCCCTCCAAGTGCAGGTCGAGAAGGAGGTCGCCTCCGACGCCCTTCCGAAGTTCGGCGCTACCTTCGGGACGAGGAGATACCCGAGGACGGAAGAGAGCCAGGGGACCGTCGACGAGCCAGTCGAAATCGAGAAGGCGAACTCCAGGGTGTCCGACGTATGGGTCGGGACTGGCTCGCTGAGTACGACCCTCGGGGTGGGAAAGATAGAGCCCGTCTCGGGCGCAGTCTACCGCAGCGGGTTCACGATCCTGGGCTCGAAGGTCCTGCGATAACTCCCTCGCCCAACTCCCCATGTCAGCTCCGATGACCTGCCGTCCAGGCAGATCCCACCGTTAGCTCCCGTCAGTCCGGTCCCCTTCAGGATGGCTCCTACCGTCTTGAGGGCGACGTCAAGGCCCTCCTCGAGCTTGTAAACGGGCAGGTCCGCGTAAGACGGGTTCTCCGTGGGCCTTCAGCGTTCCTTCCTTATCTGGACGCCCCTCTGCTCCAACTCTCTCAGGAGGGTCCGCACCAGCTTCCCCGTGACCGCCTTCTCTGGAGGTATCACGCCCTTCCCCTGGACCTCCCCTTTCCCGAGCATCTGGGTGACGATGGAGCCCGTGTAGGCCGTTGTCTTCCCCATGGAGGTCACCCCGTTCGCTTCGTCGTACCTGTCCACCATGTCGTAGATGATGCTCCCCTTCCTCCCCTTCGCGATGACGCGCATGACGGTTATGTCCTTCGGCTCCCCCTCGGAGAGCTTCTTGCCGAGCACTTCCCAGGACACCTCGAGCGGAGACACCTGCACATCCCCTGCCCTGACCTTCTCCCGCGAGAAGTAACCCGACTCCAAGAGCAGCTTCATCTTGTCCGCGTGCCCCGGCCAGCGGAGAGTTATCTCGTCTAGGACCCGCATCCCGTTCATGGTGTAGACGAGGCTGGCGAGGCCGTCCGTGCAGAACCCCTCAAGGGCCCCGATGGGAGGCGGGAACTCGTAGGTGTCGACGGTATCGAATGGCCTCACCTTCACCATCTTCCCTCCCCTGAACACCCTGGCGTCGTCGGTGTACTCCCTCAGCAGCCCCACTATGGAGAAGACCAGCTTGTATCCATACGGGGGGAGAGGCTTCTGGGGAATCCCTCCGACGAGGATGTGTCCTTCGTCGCCGCCGCCGAGTTCCTGGAGGGCGTCCGTCAGGAGTATCCCCCCGAGGCCGGGTGCGACGCCGCACCCCGGGACCAGCGTCGCCCCTGTCTTCCTCGCCTCCTCGTCGAGCTCCATCTGCTCGTCCTCGAATGCTATGTTCACCATCTTCGTCCCCGCCTGGACCGCAGCCAGATCTGACAGGTGCACTATCCCGTGAGGGAGCGCCGACGCAGCGGCGTCGAACCGCTTCAGAAACGAGACCACCTTGCCCTTCTCCCTGATGTCCAGGAGCTCGACACTGAGCTTCTTCCCTGGCGAGCGCTTCTTCAGCGCCCCCAGCCGCTCTTCGTCGACGTCGGCGACGACGACCTCGTCGACCCCCTCCGACCTGGCGAGGTCCCAGCCGATCACCGACCCCATCAACCCAGACCCAAGTACCGCCGCTTTCATGGTTCGAGGGTCCTCGGTGCGCGGTTATTGAGCTGAACGGCGAAGTCGCGAAGAGGGGGACCTAGGCAGGCGCCTGGGTGGCGAAGATTTCCACGGTCTCCGCTATCCAGATCATCCCCTTTCTCAGGTTCTCCAGCTTGAGGTTCTCGTTGGGGGCGTGTATCCCTCCGTCGGTCGCGGACACGCCGATGTCCACCGACGGCATCCCATACCTCCTGGTGAACAGGTAAAGGGGGCCCGTCCCGGGGGAGCCGAGCTCGACCACGGGCTTCCTGCCATAGGTCTTCTCGGCCGCCACTATCGCCGCCTGCGCGAAGGGGTCCCTGTAGGACGTCCTGGCTGCCGGCTCCATGCTCTCCCGTTTGATCTCCACGTCTGCGAACCCATTGTCGTCCAGATACTTCCTCAGCTTCTTCAGGAGTTCCTCCGGGTCCTGCTCCGGGACGAGCCGGAAGTCCATCTTCACGTGTATCTCCTTCGGGAGGACCGTCTTCGACCCGGGTCCGGTGTACCCCGCCCAGATGCCCGCGATGTTCCCCGTGGGCCTCTGCACGAGCGCCTTCTTGGCGAGGTCGTCCTCCATACCGCCCGTGAACTTCTCCGCGGCGTAGTTCTTCCTGTAGCCGTCTCCGTCGAAGGGCATCGCGTTCAGGACGGAGAGCTCGTCTTCGGCCAGGTTGGTCACCCCGTCATACCACCCGGGGACGAGGATCCTCTCGTCTTCGTCTTTGAGGATGTTGAGCAGCCTGACCATCCTCCAGGGGGCGCTCGGGAGTATCGCCGCGAGGCTGCTGTGGGCGTCTTGCGAAAGCGACTTCAGCGTGAGCTCGACGTAGATCATCCCCTTCACCCCGAGGGTGACAGTGGGGGTTCCGGCGGAGTCGACGGTCCCGTACTCCCATATGACGGCGTCTGCTTCAAAGAGTTCGGGATATTTCGAGATGTAGTCTCCCAGGTGGCCGCTCCCGACCTCTTCCTCCCCTTCGAAGCAGAATTTCACGTTGCAGGGGATGTCCCCATCCGCCTTCAAGAACGCCTCAACCACCTTTAGCCTCGCGACCAGCTCCCCCTTGTCGTCAGAGACTCCCCTCCCATAGATGACCCCATCCCTGATCTCCGGCTTGAACGGGGGAGACTTCCAGAGCTCCAGCGGCTCCTCGGGCTGGACGTCGTAGTGGTTGTAGAACAGCAGCGTTCTGCCTGGCTTCTTGGAGCGGACCTCCCCGAAGACCAGGGGAGCGGCCCCGTCCAGCTTCAGGACCTTCGTCGTGGCCCCTATCTCCTTCAGCATCTTCTCGACCAGGACCGCGCATTCCGCCACGCCCTCGTTCCTCGCGGACACGCTCTTCTGCGACGCGAGTCGGACCACTTCATCGGCGAAGGCGTGGATGTTGTCGCCTACGTACCGTCTGAAACCTTCGCTTACCAGCCTTCGAGCACCTACGGGTGGCCTCCCCGCATGCGGAGATAAAGGTTGGAGCCGGGAGAGAGGGTTGCAGCCGGGTCCGCATGTCGGCTGGGAGACCCTCCCGCATCCTTAAATCCCGATATGTCTGCAGGAGATATATCTTGACCAGTACTATGCCGGCCGGAAGGGGTCCCCCATACCCGGCAGCCAGGGGCTCGCCTCTCCGCTTCGATGGAGGATCGCTCCTGACGGACTTCTCCAGGTTCTACGTCCTCCTCCTGCTCTACGAGGGGGGGAAGCACGGCTACGAGATAATGTCAAGCATCGAGCAGAGGCTCGGCCGGACGGCGAGCCCCGGTATGGTGTACCCGTTCCTCCGGCTGCTGGAGGGGCAGGGGTACGTCTCGCGGAAGTCGGTGAACGTCGGCCGCAAGGCGAGGAAGGTGTACTCCCTCACGCAGCAGGGG
>JAKACC010000014.1 GCA_021796515.1 archaeon
CCCTCGAGCCGAAGTGGTGGAACAGGCTCTGTATCCCTGATACCATGTTCCCCTCCGAATCCGCAACGGAGAACGCAGTGGTGTCGCCGGACCGTATCCTGGAACTGGGAAGGGTTGCGGGCCCCTTCGCCGACATGAAGGAGCTCATGTCGATGCTGACGAACCGGGGGTCTCCTAGCATCTGGTCTCTGCGCCCGTATGCCACAAGCGCCGCCTCCATCGTCTTCTCTATCCTCTCCTTCGAGAGCGGGCCGACGGCTGAAAGGTCGGCTTCAAGCAGCTGCTTGAGTATGAGCAGGCTAGTCGCACCCATGCTGTTGGGAGGCACCTCATAGACCATTGTCCCCCGATAGTCGAGCACGAGGGGGGAGACCCACTCGGGCTTGAAATCGGCGAAGTCGGCCCGGGTGCAGGGGACGCCGAGAGACTCGATGGTGGATGCCACCTTCTCCGCGGGCCATCCGGAATAGAAGGCCTCCGGACCGGACCGGGCGATCTCTGCTATCACCTTCCCGAGCGCAGGCTGTCTGATAAGATCTCCCGGGATCGGCGGCCTCCCGCGGGGGGCGAACACCTTCCTGGCGTCTTCCGGAAGTTCCTTGTAAGCGCCCGCAACAGACCTGCATATCCCCTCCCCCGCGGGAAATCCATCTGAGGCAAGGTTGATCGCGGGCTTCAGCAGGTCGCCGAAGTCGAGGGTCCCGAACTTCTTGTGCATCGCCCAGATCCCGGCCGCGTACCCCGGGACGACACAGGTGAGAGGCCCGAAGAGGGGCACCTCTCTGCCGGCCTTTTCCCTGATCAGGTCTGCGGTCAGTCCCGAGGGAGACCATCCGCTGGAGTTCAGGCAGTGGACCTTTCCTGACTTCGCCTCGTACAACATGCCGAAATAGTCCCCACCCAGTCCTCCTGCCGGATGGAACGTCACCGCTAACGCGAAGCTGGTCGCAACGGCGGCGTCGAAGGCGTTTCCGCCCTTTCTCAGTGCGTCGTATCCCGCCATGGTCGCGAGGGGCTGCTCGCTGGCCACGGCCGAACGCCGTCCTACCAACGTCTTGCTGAGGGCCATCGGGGAAACGGTGCTGGGAATCTATTTATAGAACAAGCGGTTTCTATACAACCGTTGGGAGATAACCAGTGAGCCAGTCTGAATTGGACGCCGTGCTCGGAACCGTTGAGAACCCCATCCGAAGGCGGATCATATCAAGGATTAGCGAAGAACCGAACTATCAGCTGCAGCTCTCCAAGGAACTGAAGATCAGCCAGCAGCTGGTGGCGAAGCACCTGGTCACGATGGAGAGGGCAGGGCTCGTCAGCACAATCTCTCAGGACAGCCCTAGGGGGCCCCAGAGGAAGGAGTACCTTTTGAAGAACAGCTTCTCGGTCACCGTGGACCTCGCGCCCAACCTCTTCAGGACCAGGATATTCTCATTCGGGGCGGTCCCAGGAATCGAAGAGACAGACGAACATGCTCAGATGATGACCCAGATCAGCGAGGTCCAGAAGTACCCGGAAGGCGCCGCGCGCATCCGGCCCCTGACTCGGGTCGTCGCCGACGTCGACAGGAAGCTGAAGGAGATGGAGGAAGAGAGGGCTGTGCTACTTTACATAAGGAGCCTCGCGCTAAGGGAAGCCGCTCGGATAACGACCTCCCTCCCTGGGCTAGACAGAAAGAAGGCGCTCCGCTACCTGATGAAGGAAGACGGAGATGACATCCTCTCTATCTGCTCGTCGCTCGGAATCCAGAAACAGGTCGTAGGCGACATCCTCGAAGAGATGGAAGAAGAACTCGGTACCGACTAAAAAGGGATAGAGGAGCGGAAGCTCCTCTACATTCCTAGATTTGGAAAGCTCGCCTGAGGAACCCCAAGTTGGCCTTGGAGGGTCTTGATGCGGGTGGCGTACTCCCTCATGCGGGCGTTGTCACCCTGGACCTTGGCTATTCGGTAGCCCTTCCACGCCTTGCGGAGGGCTCCCCAGACTTGTCCTTTCTGATATTCGGCCATTTGCTTGACCTGCCTTTTCGTCGCTTGTCCGGTATTTTGCGAGCGGAGTCTACGTTAGTTGAGCCAGTAATCAATGGCAGCTACCCGCATGGCTGGCTCAGACGACCGATCGGACCAGGAGCCAGACGTTGCTCGGGTGCTCGGCGATACGCCGCTTTGAGTAGGCCCACCAGTTTCCGCCGTATGGGAGGTACTCCACCACTTCGTAGCCGGAAGCTACTAGTTCGTCCTTCAACTCGTCCCTGATTCCCTTGAGGAACTCGAAACGGAAGCTGGCGTGGCTGGAGTCTGAGAGTGCCTTCGCCCTGTCTATGAGCACGCTGTCGTGGGTGGCGATCGCGAACCCGTCCCCGCTCTCGAACAGAGAGACCATCAGACGGTCGAAGTTCTTCCTGATGTCGTCCTTGGTGGGGAAGACGAAGTCCTGAGGCTCCTTGTACGCCCCTTTCACCAGGCGTATACGGCCGCCGGCGTCCAGGACCGCCTTCACGTCCGCCTCGCTCCGCCGGGCATAGGCCTGGATGGCTATCCCGGTGCCTGGGTGCTTCTGGTGGGCTTCAAGATAGGCTGCCACTGTCTTGCCGGTGAAGGCCGACCCCTCCATATCGATCCAGAGCAGCTGTGACAGCCTTTCGGCGTTCGCAATCATCCTTTCGAGGCGCCCCTTCATTCCGCCCTCGTCGGCGCCCAGTCCCAGCTGGGTAAGTTTCACGGACACGAACCCCTTGACGGCGCTGTCTGCCATAGCCTGCTGGAGTCTGAGGTATTCTTCGACCTGGGCGTCCATGGCCGCTGGGTCCGTGATATCTTCGCCCAGGAAGTTGACGACGACCCCGATCCCTCTGGAGTTGGCGTTCTGGGCGTCCTTGACTGCAGACTGGAGGTCAGGCCCCGCGATCCACTTCTTCGCGACAGGGAGGACCACCAGCTCTTTGAGCCCCATGGACGAGCCGAGGCAGAGAGACCACATATTAACAGTGCACACGAATGCAGGGGGCGAGAATGGCAGCGGGCTCGGCCCTGGCCGGCCGGATGAAGAGGCTGAAGGAGGCCATGCGGAAAGAAAGGCTCCAGGGAGCGGTGTTGGTCCCCGGGCCGAACCTGAAGTACCTCACCGGGGTCGACTCGCTGATGCTCGAGCGCCCGTTCATGCTCCTCGTCCCCGCCGAAGGGGTCCCCCACCTTGTCGCGCCGAAGCTCGAGGCCGGGCCCTACGGAGACGCGCAGCTGCCTGTGAGAGTGCTCGCATGGACGGACTCGGAAGGTCCCGGAGCGGCGGTGAGGGAGGCAGTGGCCGGGGCGGGGCTAGAAGGCGAATGGGGGGTGGAGGGGAGGGCGCCGTACCAATACATCGCGAAGCTGATGGAGGAAGCGTCCCCCAAGTTCAGGAGTGCGGAGCCGGTCCTGCAGGAGATGAGGGAGGTCAAAGACCAGGCAGAGGTGGCCCTGCTCAAGAGGTCCGCCGCTATCCTGAGCAGGGCGTTCGAAGAGTTCCCAGGCCACATCCAGGAAGGGCGGACAGAGCAGGAACTGGCCAGAGAGATGACAGAAGTCATCTATGCGAAGGGAGCCACCAAGGTGGACGATGTGCTGGTCCAGGCAGGGCCGGCGGCGGCAGACCCCCACCACCTGCCTTCGAAGAGGAAGCTGGCCCGTGGCGAAAGCCTGCTGGTGGACGTCGGTGCGGCATATGGCGGATACTACGCCGACATCACCCGGACCTTCTGCCTCGGCAGGTCGAACGAGCTGGCACGGGTCTATGACAGGGTACTCGAGGCTCAAGAGTCTGCCATCGACGCCGCTGCCGAAGGGACCCCCGTGGGGAAGGTCGACTCCGCTGCGCGCCGGGTTTTGGCCGAGGCGGGGCTCGGAAGGTACTTCTTCCACAGGACGGGCCACGGCCTGGGGCTCGAAATCCATGAGGCGCCCTACATCGTAGAAGGGGGGAAGGAGAAGCTCCGTGAAGGCGTGTGCTTCACTGTGGAGCCCGGCGCATACATCAGGGGGAAGTTCGGAGTGAGGATAGAAGACGACGTACTGATCCGGGGCGGGCGAGGCGCCCCCATCACGGACGCTCCGAAACAGTACGGCTGGTGGAGATAGTCTATTTCGACTGGGAGAACTGGGACACCATCGTGTTGGTGTCCTGGATGTGCTTTATCTTCTGGATCTTGTCCATGACCAGTCGATACACCTTCTCGTCGCTCGGCATGAGCACCTCCTTTTGAGAGCTGATCACGGCGAGGACGTCCCAGTCGCCGGGGACAACGTGGGCTTCCACTACATCGGGAATCTTCAGCAGGTTACCGATCACTTCCCTTTCGTGTCCCGGAACGACTTTGAGCAGAACGAACGCCTTCTGAAAGACTGGCACTATTACCTGGTAGCGCGGCATTCCTTTTAAAAACGAATCGCCGTGAAACGACCGCCTTGAAGAACGGAGAGGTGGCCGAGCTCCTGGACAGGCTGGGCGACTTGGAGGAGGCCAACGGAGAGGACAGGTTCAAGGTCGTCGCCTACCACCGCGCGGCGACGAGTGTCAGGAACTTGGACGAGGACATCGAGACCGTGTGGAGGGAGAGGAGGCTCGAAGACATCCGCTTCATCGGGGAGGGGATTTCCAGGAAGATTGACGAGTATCTGACGACAGGGAGGTTGCGGCTCCTTGAGAAGCTGGAAGAGAGGACGCCGCCGGGGGCCACCCTTCTGACCAAGGTCCAGGGGGTAGGGCCGAGGATCGCCTACCATCTTTCGCACGACCTCGGGATAGACAGCATAGTCAAACTGAAGGAGGCCCTGGAGAGCGGCAGGCTAGACGGCGAGTTCGGTCCGAAGGTGCGCGAGTCGTTTCGGGAAGGGATCGAGAGATTGGCGAGCTATGAGAAGCGGATGCTCCTCCCCGAGGCCGAAGGAGAGTTCAGAAAACTGGAGTCTTACTTTGAGGCGCTCGGAATACCCATCGCGATGGCAGGGAGCCTCAGGAGAGGGAGGGGCACCATAGGGGACCTAGACCTCCTCTCGTCAGACCCAGGGGCGGTGGAAGCAATCAAGGGGTGCCCCGGGGTCGCCCAGGTCGTCGAGAGCGGGCCGAAAAGGGCGAGCGTCAAGCTAGGGGACGGCGTACAGGTCGACGTCAGGATCTTCGCCAAGGAGGAATACGGGGCTGCACTGCTCTATTTCACCGGCTCCAAGGACCACAACATCGCCATGAGGAACCTGGCAATCGAAAAGAGGTGGAAGCTCAACGAGTACGGGCTGTTCGACAGAGAGGGGAAGAGGCTCGCAGGGGAGACCGAGGAGGGAGTGTATAGGGAGCTCGGGATGGAATACATCCCGCCTGAGCTGAGAGAGAACAGAGGGGAGACAGAGGCCTCGCTGGAGCATAGGCTCCCCGCGCTCCTGGAGTTCGACGACGTCAGGGGAGACCTGCAGATGCACACGAAGTGGAGCGACGGGTCAGGGGAGCTTGAAGCTATGGCCCGAGCGGCGAAGGGGAGGGGATACGAGTACATAGCAGTCACAGACCACTCCGCGTCGGTGAGGGTGGCCAACGGGCTCACGGAAGAGAGGTTTAGGCGCCAGTGGAAGGAGATCGACAGGCTCAACGAGGCGCTGGCGCCGTTCACTATACTGAAGGGGGTTGAGGTCGAGATAAGGAGCGACGGGTCGCTTGACTTCGGCAGGGATTTCCTCGACGAGTTTGATGTAGTCGGGGCGTCGCTCCACCAGAACTTCAAGCAGGATCCAGAGAAGCTCACAGGAAGGGTGCTGAAGGCACTGGCTCACCCATCCGTCGACTTCCTCTGCCACCCGACGAACAGGCTGATCGGCAGGAGGGAGGGGAACCCCATCGACCTCGCCAAGGTGATCAAGGGAGCCAAAGACAACGGGAAGATGCTCGAAATCGACGGGCAGCCCAAGCGACTCGACTTGGATGAACTATGGGCCAGGAAAGCCATGGAAGAGGGAGTGCCCCTCGTGGTAGACTCTGACGCCCATTCGGTGGGCGAGCTCGACAACGTCGGCTACGGCGTGACCGTCGCGCGAAGGGCTTGGGTGCAGGCCGACTGCGTCGCGAACGCCGGGGGGTTAAAGGGGTTCATGAGACGCGTCTCATAGGCGTCCAATGTTAATAACGGAACCTTGCGTCGCGTGTTTCGCGGGGGTAGCTAAGCCTGGCCAAAAGCAGGGGACTTAAGCGGCACAGCCCGAGAGATCCCCTCCCTTAGGGGTTCGTGGGTTCGAATCCCATCCCCCGCACCAGTGCAACGAAACGGGTTTGGTCTGTCTTCTCTGAAATGGTCTTCCTGGCGCAGAGCTCCAGCGCATCCGTTCGGCTCCTGACCGCCAGCGCGAACCGGAATCTCCCCGCGTCCATATGACGTCGATGACGTGATTGGCCCGTAACGTTGTCTACACACTGGAATCATCCTCAATCGGATTCCGCGAAGGCCCTCGGCATGGAGGAAGAGAGCGAGAGGCGTCAGCCACTCTTAAATGAGCGACTCGTCCATTTCGGGGCTGAATGACGGCCGATACCGAGGCCGAAGTTTCCGAAGCGCAGATTGCGGTGCACTGGAAGGAGGAGCCGCTCATAGAGCCGCCACGAAGCTTCGTGAAGCAAGCCAACGTGAGCGACCCCTCGGTCTTCGAGCGTTTCTCCGAAAAGAACTTCCCCCAGTGTTTCGAAGAATACGCTGACCTGCTGAGCTGGGACAGCAGATGGCACACGGTCCTTGACACAGGCAGACCCCCCTTCTGGAAGTGGTTCGTAGGGGGGAAGCTGAACGCGTCCTACAACGCCGTCGACAGGCATCTCCCCAAACACAGGAACAAGGCAGCGCTCATCTGGGTTCCCGAGTCGGAGGACGAAGCCGCTCAAGCCGTCACCTACCAGGAGCTCTACAACAGAGTCAACGAGTTCGCCCTGGTGCTGAAGGAGTTCGCGGGCCTGAACGCAGGGGACAGAGTAACGTTCCACCTCCCCATGGTACCTGAGCTCCCCATCTCGATGCTGGCAGCGGCAAGGCTGGGGATAATCCACAACCAGGTGTTCGGAGGATTCAGCGCGAGGGCCTGCGCCGAACGCATGGAGGACTCCAAGAGCACCGTCCTGGTCACAATCGATGGTTACTATAGGAACGGCGGGCTGATTGACAAGAAGAAGGAGGCAGACGTCACGGTGGAGGAGGCCGAGAAGCTGGGAATCGAAGTCGAGAAGGTGCTCGTCTGGAGGAGGCACCCGGGGAAGTACATCTCCCGGTCCCCCATGGTCGAAGGGAGGGACTTCTTCGTGGACGAGGTGGCGAGGCCGTTCAGAGGGAGGACCATAGCTCCGACCTCCATGGACGCCGAGGCGCCTCTCTTCCTGATGTACACAAGCGGCTCGACAGGGAAGCCCAAAGGGATTCAGCACAGGACAGGCGGCTACTTGGCCTACGTAGCGGGGACTACGAAGTTCGTGCAGGACTTGCGCCCCGAAGACGTCTACTGGTGCTTCGCCGACATCGGGTGGATCACTGGCCACTCGTACATAGTCTACGGTCCGCTTACGAACGCGGCGACTTCGGTGATGTACGAGGGGGTCCCGCTGTACCCGGACCCCGGAAGGCCGTGGAGGATCGCCGAGCGCCTCGGGGTCAACATATTCCACACGGCCCCCACCACCATCCGCATGCTGAGAAAGGCCGGTCCGGACGAGCCCTCAAAGTACCACTACCGCTTCAAGGCCATGACCACCGTGGGGGAGCCCATAGAGCCAGAAGCCTGGAGGTGGTACTACGAAGTCGTGGGGAAGAAGGAGGCGGTGATCACCGACACCTGGTGGCAGACCGAGACAGGCGGGTTCCTCTGCTCCACGATGCCGGCTCTAGCACCGATGAAGCCGGGCAGCGCAGGTCCAGGCATGCCCGGGATATACCCGGTCATCTATGACGAGAACGGTGCGGAGGTCCCTCCTGGTCAGAACAGGGCAGGGAACATCTGCATCAGAAATCCTTGGCCGGGGATCATGCAGACCATCTGGGGAGACCCTGACCGTTTCGTGAGCGTATACTACTCGAAGTACAACCGCGACGGGCAGAGCAAGGACTGGCACGACTGGCCCTACTTTGCAGGCGACGGGGCGGTCCAGGCGGCGGACGGGTATTTCCGGATCGTCGGGAGGGTAGACGACGTCATCAAGGTAGCTGGGCACAGGCTCGGAACCAAGGAGATAGAGAACGCGGTGCTCACGACGCCTGAGGTCGCTGAAGCGGCAGCCATAGCCATGGAGGACGAACTCAGGGGGCATGTCCCTGTCGTGTACGTAGCCCTCAAGCCCGGCAGCGCTCTCATGAAGGGGCTGGAAGACGTCATCAAAGGAAACGTTGTGAGGGAGCTTGGGCCGATAGCCAGGCCTAGATTCGTGTACGTGGTCCCAGACCTACCAAAGACGAGGTCAGGGAAGATAATGAGGAGGGTGCTCGCTTCGATTTCAGACAGGAAGGACTACGGCGACGTCACGACCCTCGCCAACCCGGACGTCGTCGAGACCATCCGAAAGCAGGTCCAGGCTACGTAGGAGCGGCAGGCGCGGAGGTCGCGCAGACGAGTTCAAGCTGATGGCGACGAGCTGCCTCACAGCCGTGGAAGAGCTGTAAGGTATGTCGACCCCCTCGGCGAGGGCCGGCGCTAGTCTGTAGCCATCAGGTGGCCGGAGAAGGCCAGGCTCCAGATGAGGACTGGGTAGACGATAAGTCGTTCGAGCCCTCCGGGGCCTATCCCGATGGCGGTCCCCTCGGCTCCGGTGCCCGGGATGTAGAGGACGAGGAATGCCAGAGTGAGCAGGCCCAAGATCACCCCGAAATAAGAAAGCGGAGCCTTTTGCAGCTTGTAAGAAAGGATCGCGGTCAGGCCTATGCCGACGAATGTGATCAGCGAAAAGATCCCATGGAGGCCGTATGGCGCAGTCTCGTTAAAGACCCCCACCCCGAGCGCCCCGATGCCTGCCAGGATGACGACCCCAGAGAGCGGTTTCCACTTGAAATGACGTTGGATCAATATTCCGGTGAGGATCACTGCGATGCCCATGAGTGCGATAGACGTGTCAAAGATGAGCCAGGAGCTCTGGGACGGGCAGCCCCCACCGTTCACGCAGGGCGGCCCAAGGTCGCTGATGTAGTTCTGGGAGACGCTGTAACCCGGGTAGACGAATTCGGCTACCATCTCGAAGAGGGCGAACTGCGCAACGCCGAAGAAGAGTAGCGCGCCGGCCTTCCTGGCATCGCTCCAGCCCAACGGCAGCGCATGCTTCAGGTTACGCTAAAAAGGTGCGTGCTCGGCCGGGAAGGAGCGTGAAGTCCTCGGACGGAGCCGTCACAGGTGGGGAGACCCCGTGCTGAAGATACTCGTCCTCTCACCGATGCCGGAAGGGCTCATCAGGCTGTTTTTCGCCGAGAGCCTCGAGAAGCATAAGATTGACGCAGAGTTCGCCACAGTGAGCGACCCCGGCTCTCCGACACTGATGGAAGAGCTCTCGAAGGCGGACGTAGTGATCGGAGACTACACGTTCAGGATCCCGATAACCGAGAGGGAGGTAGCCTCGATGAGCAAAGTCAGGCTGATCGCACAGCCCAGCACCGGCTACGACCACATCGACCTAGCGGCCTGCAGGAGAAAGGGGATCCCGGTGACTAACATCGGGGGCGCCAACGCCATCTCGGTGGCAGAACACACCCTAGCAGCCGCGCTGGTCCTCCTCAAGCGGATAGGCTACGCCTACCGCAGAATAACCGAAGGAGCCTGGGTCCAGGAAGAGCTCCTGAACGTCTCCGCGGAAGTGCACGGGAAGACCTGGGGGATCGTCGGGATGGGACGGATTGGGAAGGAGGTTGCGTGGAGGGCGAGGTCCTTGGGCGCAAGCGTCGTCTACAATGACCTGGTGAAGCTCGGAGACGACGATGAAAAGAAGCTGGGTGCGTCGTTCCTCCCGCTTCCCCGCCTTCTTTCCGAGAGCGACGTCGTGAGCGTACACGTCCCCCTGACGGAGAGCACAAGGGGGATGTTCGGGGAGAGGGAGTTCAGGCTGATGAAATCCTATGCCGTCTACATCAACGTCTCCAGAGGTGAGCTCAACGACGAGGCCGCTTTGGCCAGGGCGGTCACGCAGGGCTGGATCGGAGGGGCGGGGTTGGACGTGTTCGCAAAAGAGCCCGTCTCCCCTGACAACCCCCTCCTCTTGGCGGCAAAGGACGGGGCGAACGTGATTCTTACTCCGCATATGGCGGGCGCGACGAATGATGCTAGGCTCAGGATAATCCAGGCGACGGTGGAGAACGTGGTAAGGGTAGCCCTCGGCCAACCGCCTCTGAACGTTGTGAACCAATGAAAGTCTCCGAACTCCTCGTCGCCTCACTCGAAGGATATGGCGTCAGGAGGGCCTACGGGCTCGTCGGCACCTCGGTCCTCGATCTGATGGACGCGCTCTCCGGGAGCGGAATCAGGTACGTCTCCACCAGACACGAGCAGGTCGCGGTCAGCATGGCCGATGCAGAAGGGAGGGTCACGGGAAGGCCGGGAGTCGCGCTGGTGCACGGTGGGCCGGGTTTCCTGAACTCTCTCGTCGGCCTGGCGAACGCGTGGAAGGACGGTTCCCCCATGCTTCTCGTGGCGGGGGCCGTGAAGCGGAGGATGTCAGGGATGGACTCCTGGCTGGAGATACCACAGACTGACATGGCAAGGAGCTTGGTCAAGGGATCATGGCGGATCGAGAAAGGGATGGGAGCTGGGAAGGCGATTGCTGACGCATTCTCACTGGCTGCCTCGGCCCCGGCAGGGCCGGTCTACCTCGAAGTCCCAGACGACGTCTGGTCTCAGGAGGCAGGAAGGCAGGTAGTCCAGGCCTCCGCAGTTGAAGAGAAGCAGGCCAGGGAAGAAGAGGTGAAGCTCGCCGCCGGAGCCCTGGCCAAGGCCGAGAGACCCCTCTTGGTGGTCGGGGGAGGAATCAACTCCCCACGGGGGTCGGAGGCCCTCGCAGACTTGTTGTCGAAGACGAAGATACCCTCTGTGTCGACCGGGAATGGCAGGGGGGCGGTGCCTGAGGATAGCCCGATGTCGCTTGGGAGGATCGGGTTCGGCGGGGTCAGGGTCGCCGACGCCGCCCTCGCCCAGGCCGACATGGTCCTTTGCCTCGGGTGCGGCCTTTCTGACGTCTCGACGTTCGGCTTCAACACCGCCCCCAGGGGCGAAGTCTACGCGGTGAACATGGACCCTCTCTGGGACAAGAAGCCAATCCCCTACGCCATGCATTCTGATGCGGACGCCTCGGAATTCGCGAAGAGGCTCGCGGCCGTGGTCGAAGCGAGTGCGAAAGACGGCTGGAGGAGCAGGATCGAGGGCGAGAGGGAAGGGTGGCGTGTGATTCTAAGCGAAGCGGAGAGGCGCCACAAGCCAGGATACGCGAACCCTGCCGGCTTCCTTTCAGCCCTCGACCGGGCCCTTCCCAGGGATGCGATCCTCGCAGCCGGACAGGGGCTCCACCAAGTGTACGCGTACGCGTGCCTCAAGGTCAGGTCTAGCCGCAGCTTCCTAGCGGCCACCAATATGGGCTCGATGGGGTTCGTCTTCCCAGCCGTCCTCGGGGCCAAGATGGCGCTCCCGGAGAGGGAGGTCGTGGGAATCATGGGGGACGGGGAGTTCATGATGACTCTGCATGACATGGAGACGGCGGTAAGGGAGAGGATAGGAGCGAAGGTGGTCGTGGTGAACGACAACTCATACAGGGTGCTCATGATGAGGCAGAAGATCCAGAAGATGGGGAGAGTGTACGGGACCACCCATGCCAACCCAGACTTCGCGAAAGTCGCCGATGCCTTCGGCGCCAAGGGAATGGTGGTCGACTCCGACGACAGGACCAGAGACGCGGTAGATTTCATCATGGAGAAATCGGACGTTCCCCTAGTCCTAGAGCTCAGGGTTGACCCGGAGGACCTCCCTCCGGTCAACATCCAGGGCTCGCTCATGTTCTGAGGGCCTGCTTTAAACGCCGCTCATGCGGGCGCCGGGCCATGGACTTCGCGGCAGAAGCAAAACGCATCGAACCGGAGATAATCGCGAACAGGAGGAAGCTCCACCAGCATCCGGAGCTCGCCTACCAAGAGGAATGGACTTCGGAGTATGTGGCGCGGACCCTCGAGGCCATGGGAATGGAGGTCAAGAGGATGACCGGGGGGACGGGGGTGCTGGGCACCTTGAAGGGAGCCAAGAAGGGGAAGGTGGTCGCACTAAGGGCGGACATGGATGCGCTCCCCGTCACGGAGGCGGCCGACGTGGAGTTCAAGTCGAAGATGGACGGGGTGATGCACGCGTGCGGGCATGACGCCCATATGGCGATGCTCCTGGGGGCGGCGAAGCTCCTGTCAGGTCAAAAAAGAGAGCTGTGCGGGACCGTGAAGTTTCTCTTCCAGCCTGCGGAGGAGCACGGAGGGAGGGGCGGGGCGCTGCCGATGATCGAAGCCGGAGTGATGAAGGACCCCAAGGTGGACTACGTCTTTGGGCTACACATCGACTGTGCCAGGAGGTCGGCGGTGTTCGGGGTGGGGGAGGGCCCGATAATGGCCGCGCCGGACTCGTTCGTGGTGAAGATTGCGGGCAAGGGAGGGCACGGATCAGCCCCACACGAGACGGTAGACCCGATCTACCTGGCGGCCCACGTGATCCTCGCGCTGCAGGGAGTGTCGTCGAGGATGATCAACCCGGTCAGGCCGTTCGTGATCACGGTCGGGTCCATCCATTCTGGGACGAAGGAGAACATAATACCAGACACGGCCGAGTTGCATGGAACCATCAGGACGCTTGACGAGCAGACGAGGAGCCTTGCGAAGCGGAAGGTGGCAAGCGTGGCGAAGGAAGTCTGCAGGGCGTTCGGAGGGTCCGCAGAAGTGACCTTCGAAAGGGATGCCTATCCCGTGACTGTCAACGACCCGAGGACGACCGCCAAGGCGAGGGCCGTCCTCGCCAAGGTCCGCGGGGCCAGGGTGAAGAAGGCAGAGCCGATACTCGGCGGGGAGGACTTCTCCAGGTTCCTGCAGAAAGCGCCGGGGACCTTCTACTTTTTGGGGAGCTTCAACCCCACGAAGGGTTGCGTCTATCCGAACCACAGCTCAAAGTTCAAGGTGGACGAAGATGTGCTCAAGATCGGAGCGGCTTCGCTGGCTTCTCTGGCGTTTGAATTCGGAAGGCCAGGCGGCAGAGCCTAGGGGAGAGAATTGTTCGCCACCAGGGTCTCAGAGCGAGTCTACCTCCTGGACACATATGCGCTCGGAGTGCCCGGGACGGTCGGCGCCTACCTCGTGAAGGGACCAAGGCCAGCGCTGGTGGACTGCGGATACGCCTCTTCCTATGAAAGCGTGCTGCGCGGGCTGGCGGAGACGGGGGTCATGCCTTCAGACGTGAGATACGTGATCCCGACCCACGTCCATCTCGATCACGCCGGGGCCGCAGGGAAGCTGCTCGGGGAGATGCCCAATGCGGAGGTGCTCGCGCAGGAGAAGGCGGTTCCCCATCTCGTCGACCCGACCCGCCTGGTGGAAAGCTCCACCAGAGTCTTCGGCAAAGAGATGATGGAACTGTATGGTGTTCCCAAACCCATACCGGCCTCCAGGATCATGGCCGTCGGAGAAGAGGCGTCCCTGGACCTGGGAGACGGGCTCACAGCGACCATGATGCACGCCCCAGGACATGCTCCCCATCAGATTTCAGTGAGCCTCGACGGGACCAGGGCCCTCCTTACTGCAGACTCGGTGGGGATCGTCTATCCCGGACTGAAGGCATTGATCCCCACCACGCCCCCTCCGAGCTTCCACCCCTCGGAACTGGTAGCCACTATCGCTAAACTGAAGCAGACGTCCCCCGTCGAGCTCCTCGTCCCCCACTTCGGGACGCGGAGAGACGTCGACTGGGTGTTCGACAGGACCGCAGAGCTGGTGGAAAGCTGGGTAGGCAGGGTAAAGGAGATGTGGAAGCAGAAGATGACGCTGGACGAGGCCGCCGAGGAGATGGAGCGCACTGTGATGGCGGACGCGGGTGTGGAGGGGCTCCCCATCTACGCGAGGATATCCGTCAGGACCTCCACCATGGGCATAATGCACTACTTGGAAAAGAACGCTTGAATATCTCGGCGGGTCACTGCCCGCCATGCCCCTAGTCTACGCCTGTATAGCACCCCACGGGACCGAAGTCGTCCCCGCCCTGGCGGGGAAGAAGTCCATGCGCTTCAGCCAGACGAGAGCGGGGATGCAGAAGCTGGCGGAGGAGATCAAGGAGGCGCGCCCTGACACGGTGGTGGTGGCCACCCCCCACAATCTCAGGCTCCACAGGCATATCGGCGTAGTGACTGCAGAGAACTCGTCAGGCGTCCTGCGGGAGGCGGGCGGAGAGATCAGGCTCAGAGCCAAGTGCGACGTGGAGTTCGCGAAAAGGCTGGTCTTGGCGGCCGAAGGGCGGAGACTCCCGGTCGTGGGCGCCACCTATGGGGTGAACGAGGGGCCACTCTCGGACATGGCCATGGATTGGGGGACCCTGGTCCCGCTCTGGTTCCTCGTCAGGGGGACCCGCCTCGGGAGCAGAATAGTGATCGTCACGCCGTCAAGGGGGATACCTCTCTCCCAGAACTTCGAGTTCGGGAAGGTCATAGCACAGGTCGCAGAAGGACAGACGAAGCGCGTTGCCCTCGTCGCCAGCTCGGACCAGGCCCACGCCCACAAGAAGGGAGGGCCTTACGGCTACAGCCCTGCTGCAGCGGAGTATGACAACTTGGTGGTAGACGCGGTGAAGGAGAACAAGCTCGAGTCCGTCTTAGAGGTCAGGGCCAGCCTCGTCGACAAGGCCAAGCCCGACAGCCTGTGGCAGATGGCCATGCTCGCGGGGGCGCTTTCCGTGGTCCCCATGTGGGGGAGACTTCACTCATACCAGGTCGCAACCTACTTCGGGATGGTCTGCGCCAGCTACTTCAGGAGGTCGAAGACCTCGCCGAGCGCGGCAATCTTGGGGCAGTCGGTCGCCCCATAGTTCCCTTCCCTGTCTATCAGCAACCCCTCGAGTCCGGCGTTCCTGGCTCCCGCCACGTCGGCCTCATAGAGATCTCCGACGTGGAGCGCCTCCGAAGGCCTGGCCGCAACCTTTCGCAATGCAATCCTGAATATCTCCGGATTCGGCTTCGACACCCCCACCACCCCGGAGACGACTATCACCGAGATGTAACGCGAGAGCCCCAGCGACTCGATGGTCTTCAAAGTGCCTGACGGGGCGTTGGAGACAAGTGCCAGCTTGTATCCTTCCTCCTTCAGCCGGCGCAGCGTAGGCTCTGCGTCGGGATACAGCTCGAGAGGCACAGAACGCTGAGTCTCGTCCCACATGCTCCCCATCAGCGATGCGGCGTGGGCACTCTCTTCCTCCGGGCGCCCGGGAAAGAGGTGGTCGAAGACCATGGAGTCCAGGACGCGATACGACTCTTCCACCTGGCCACGAGTGGAGTCCCTGCTGCCATAAGCGGAGAGCCACCCAGGCTCGACCCTGAAGTAGGCTGCACGGACCTGTTCTGGGGTCGCTGGGTAGCCGCAGCCTGAGAGGATGGAGCTGATTATCACGTCCCTCCTCATCACCATGAGGGTCCCGCCGAGGTCGAAGAAGACAGCCGTCTTTGGCAAGGCGCTCTCCTGCTCCCGCGGCTAGATATGCAGAGCGGAAGAACTCGACCTCGGAATACGGGGTCGGAGCGCACCGGACGAGACAGTCACAGGGACTACAGGATTGGACCCGGACCTAGGAGCCGGTTCCTCCTTTCGGTTCGGTCTGGGCGTCATACCCCTACCGGGAGGACTCGAGGGCGGCAACTATCCTTTCGTGGCTCTGCTGGGGCCCCTCCAAGCCGGTGTTCAGTATGATGCATGGGACCTTCCACTTCTCGAACATCATCCCGAAGAATGCGGCCTGTCTGTCGTCATCCCTCTCCAGCAGGTATGGGTTGTACCAGGGCTCAAACGACGTCGTCCCCCATTTCTCCTTTGGCCCCGCCCCGGGCAGCACCATGTACTCTCCCTTCCTCAGGACGCCTATCGCCTCTCGGGGCGAAAGCCTGGCTTCAGCCGGGCTGTGACCGTCCCTCCTCAAAAGCACGACGAGGTTGACCGGCACCTCGTTCACCACTTTGCTCGCGCCCAGTATGTCCTCCCTCCTGACGAGCGCCCTCGAATTGCCGAAGGCGTAGTAGCAGCGCCCCATCCCCTCGTTGAAGACGCACCTTCGGTGCGTGACGGAGCATTGCTCAGCCCCCTCCGGGTACTCGCAGTCCTCCTTCCTCGTCGTGACGTTTTCATTGATGGACCTGTCGAAGACTCCCCTCAGCCAGACCTGCTCCCTCTGGGATTCCGTTCTCATGTACAACGACCTCTCCGGCTGCCTCGCCACCAGGTCATCACTCGGGTGATCCGGTGCAGGGTCGGGGAATCGGATGTAAGCCCAGTCGTCACCGCATATCTTTCCTTCGCCGTTCATGAAGATGAGGAAGGCCTGGGTCGTCTTGCCCGTCCCCGTGGGTGCGATGATGACGACCCCTCGCCCCCTGTGAAGGGCGGTCGCCCCGTGAATGGAGAGCGTGTTGGACTCTCTTTCGAGGATGGCGGCCACCATCCCCAATGCCCAGGACTTGCATTGTCCATAGTACTCGGTGTTCACGAAAAGAGCGGAGCGGAGCTCCGGCGAGTAGTACGCCGAGGGCTCCATCCCCTCGACGTTGACAGCAGAATAGATCCTGGCCTGAACTTTGCCATCGGCCGCCGACCAGTTGTTCTGCCAGAACTCCGCCTGGTGAGCGCTGTTGGTGACGAGCTCGATCACCACGCCGTTCAGATTAGCCTTCAGGGACCTAGCACCGGCGAGGGAGCCCTCAGCCTTGCCCAGCAGCCTGCGAAAGTCCGAGGCGGGGGTGTTCTTGTCCCCTTTCACCCTCGCTCGGGACTGCGTGTCATAGTTCTTGAACTCCGTGGCCCTCATGAGCAAAAACCGACCGGGCTTCGAGCCCTTAAAACCGTTGACGGACTGCCATCACACTTCTCTGAACGTCGAAGGCATCTCGCCGGGAGGCGCCGCAAGGGCTGGTCCGCCACGGCCAGGGGGCGTTGCGGTCCTCCCGATAGCCCGTAGGTTGCCGCCTTCTCCACGTCCAGCCCTCCCTTCTTGCATATCGAACGCGCCAGTCCAAACAACGACCGCCCGCCCCCCACCTCCCACTCCTATGAGGGCGCCGGTGACGTACCTCGAGGGAAGCACGGCTTCGCCGGAAGCGTGTGACGCGTTCCTCGCGGCCATCTTCGCCAGGTGCCTGTAGGTCGCGTAGTAGACGGGCTTCGGCGACGTGTCCAGTTTGACCGGGTGAGGGTCCCTGTTCGTCAGGGCCTGAGCCGGACGTTCTGCAACGGGGTGACTAAAAGCCCTACAGCGACCCGTGCGGGGCCTGAGGTCGAGCCCCGCCTGGTTTCCCGCTCCTCCCGGTGACCACGACCGTTGCCATGGCATCAGCTCGGCCATGTGGCTTCAGAGCGGGGCGGCATGGGACCCGACCTCCGGTACCTATACCTCTCGAAGAACAGCTCCACTCCGTGCTGGTTGAGTTTGAAGACGACGTCCATCCGAGCGGCGCCTTCGAGTGTGAAGAACCGCGCCTCGTCCTCCTCCTCGCCGTTGGGGACGAGTATGATGTTGTTGCCTATGTCCTCCCCGGAAAGCATGAGAAAGCTATTCACCCTCTTCACTTCGGCGACGAGGGTGCCCTTGTAGGTCATATACTGGCCCTCCAACTTCTTGAGTAGCCTTTCCAGCTTGACCGCCCGCAGCTCGCCTGGGTCGACCCCCAATAAGAGGGACACTGCGGACATCCCAAGAAGCCCCATGCTGTAGCCGGTGCCGTTCGAGAGCAGCACGACTCCTGAGCCGGCATCTCGGACATATTCGATGTCTGAGGTGTAGACGTCCACCGAGCCCCCGTGGCGGACGACCTTGTGCCCGTGGAAGTCGGGGATTATCAGGAGCCCATAACCGTAAGAGTCTCCCCCGTAGTTCTCAATGGGCCACTTCGCGTAAGGCGTTTCCATCTTTGAGAGGATGTCCATGGAAATCACCCTCTTCCCTTTGAACTCTCCGCCATTTATTAGCATGGACACATAGTTCGAAAGGTCGGCGGCGCAGCTCATGATGCCTCCTGCCGCGTCGCTCCCGTAGGGGACCGGGGTGGGCGTCAGCTTCGCGCCCCTTATGGCGTAAGGGGTGGCGACGTCGATGTCTGCCGAGATGTCAGGCTTGTCTAGGAAGGTCCTCTTCATTTCCAGCGGCGTCAGGACCTCAGACCGGAGATAGTCGAACCAGTGGCGGCCGCTCGCCCTCGAGACTGCCTCGCCCAGGAGGACGAACCCCTCGTTGAGGTAGTGCACCTTCGCCCCCGGCCTGGACACGGCCCAGTCGTCGACGCCATCCAAGAAGGACCCCATGTCATCGAAGCTGGCTATGGGGAGCCAGTGGTGGTACTCCCTGAACGCGCTGAATAGGATGACCTCGAGAGAGCCCAACCCCGGGATCCCGCTCGTGTGAGAGAGCAGATGGTGGACTTCGACCCCTTCGAAGGCCTTTTGCTTGAGAGGGACGAATTTGGTTACCGGGTCGTGGAAGTCCATCCTGCCTGACTCGACGAGCTTGCCGACGGCAAGGGCGACGAAGGACTTCGTGACGGATCCTATGCCGTAGAGTGTCTGCGGGGTCGCCGGGATGGCGCCCGCGGCGTCCTTCCATCCGAACCCCCTCGCATGCACCACTTCCCTGTCCTCGATGACTGCCGCAGACACGCTGGGAAGTTTGGTCTCGCTCATCTTCGCGAAGACCAGGTCGTCGAACCTCTGGGCGTCGAAAGCTACCACGGGAGGAGTTCTCGAGTTCAGGTTAAAAGACGTGCCGCGGTCGCAGCTCACCAGTGCGACGAACGCTCAAGGATGAACCTGTAGGCATTGGCGTGCATGATCCCTTCCGCTTGATCTGTAGGCACGCCAGCTTCTACCAGGGCTCTCCTGAACTTCCCCACCCTTGACACGTCCGCCATCCCTTCGGGAGCCCTCGACATGCCCAGAAAGTCTGTCCCCAGAGCGGGTGCGGCCGGGCCGCCGACCTTCATGAAACGCTTCGCGTGATCCGCGAGCCTGGCGGCCGTGAACGGACGGCCGATGCAGCTCCGGATGAAGGTGAGCCCTACTATCCCGCCCCTCCTCCCGGTCTCGCGTACCAGGTCGTCCGAGATGTTCCTGCTGTTGGATTGCACAGGTGCCGAGTCAGAATGGCTGAAGAAGGGCGAGAGGACAGCAACGTTCAGCGCGTCGGACGACGTCTTCGGCGAAGCGTGCGAAAGATCGACCATGACGCCGAGTCTGTCTGCCAGCGCGACGAGAGCTTCGCCTTCGCCGGTGAGCCCGTAGTCCTTGGTAGAGAGGCAAGAGGCCGCGAATTTGTTGTCGTAGTTCCAGGTCAGTCCTATGGAGCGGACTCCCAAGTTGAAGAACACCCTGAGGTCTTCGGGCTCGCCCAGGGCTTCGCACCCTTCGATGTGTAGAACGATCCCTACCCTCTTCCCTAGGGACTCCAGGTCCTCCTTCGTCCTCACTATCTTGAGGTGGTCAGGATAGAGCTCTTCGAGCGAGTAATAGATCTTGATCAGTTCGATGGCTATGTCCCGGGGGGCTACAAGGGCCGACGACGAAGACCAGTATCCATACATCTTCTGCATGGCGTCAATCTTTCTCCTGTTCAAGCTCCCGACCATCGGGAAAACGGAACCTAGGACTACATTCATCCCGGCTGTCTTGTATTTCGGGATGTCTGCCTGGCGGCCCCTGAGGTTCTGGTCGAACGGGGTGGAACCGCCCATCAGATAGTAGTAGCCTATGTCTTCGTGGAGGTCTACTACCATGCCGGTCTCGTCCCCGAGGGCGGATTTAACCGCTATCGGGAGCCGCGACAGGCGCATCGGCCGGCGCGGGGACAGATTCATGGCTTGGGCCGTCCCCGCGCGACCACCCCCTACGCTCGCCGCTCAGGAGGACGAACACCAGGGCGACAAGGACCAGGGAGGTCGATATCTCGAAGGCGAAGCTCTGGCCGGAGAGGTACGCGCTGGCGTAGGCGGGGGAAAGCTTCCCCGAAAGGTTCCCTATGAAGAGCTGATACACTATCCGGGCCGGGATGACCGCGGTTGCGGCCGTCAGAGAGAGGGCGAAACTCAGGATCATCCCCGTGTTCCTGAAGGTGTTCATCGCCCCGGACCCGACCCCGTACTTGGCAGGTGGGGTCGAAGACATGATCGCAGAGGTGTTCGAAGGCCAGAAGAACGCGAGCCCCACCCCCGAGAACGCTTCCAGGGCCCCTATCTGGAGGAGCGTGGTGTTCACCATAAGCCGACTGAAAAGAAAGAGGGAACCCGAAGTGATGAGGAGACCCACGGCAGAGATCCGCCGGAAACCGAACCTGTCGGAGAGCGCCCCTCCCAGGGGACCGATGATCGCCCCCGCGACTGCGAATGGTACGATCAGATAAGACGCAGTCAGAACCGAAAGGCCGGCTATCCCTTCAAGATAGAACAGGAGGAGGAAGTTGACGCTGAAGAACGCCAGGGACTGGAAGAGGGCCGCAAAGGTCGAAAACGCGAATGTCCTGTTTTTGAAGAATGCGAGGTCCAGTATGGGGTCCTTGCTGTACTTGGCCTCCCAGGCGACGAAAGCCGCGAACAAGACTGGCGAGAGCAGGAGGGCGCCTATCGTTATGGCGTCATGCCAGGCGTACAGCAGCCCCCAGCTTATCCCGACAAGCAGGGAGAGGAGTCCGGCAGTGAAAGCCGCGGCGGCGGGGACGTCGAAGGAGCCCCGCTGCCCCAGTGGCTTGACTGTCCTGAGGGTCCTGTAGGCCCAGGCAGTGGCGAAGATCCCTATGGGGACGTTGATCAGGAAGATCCACCTCCATGAGGTGAAAGTGATTATGACTCCTCCGAGGATAATCCCGAGGACGTTCCCCAGGCCCCAGACGACGGCCTGCAGGCCGAACGCCCGCCCGGTCTCGTTGCGCGGGAATGCCTCTGACAGGATGGCGAAGGCGTTCGAAGTTATGAGAGCGGCCCCGGCACCTTGGACCACCCGGAAGGCGACAAGCGTCAGCCCAGTCGGGGCCAAACCACAGAGGGCAGACCCTGCGGTGAATATCGCGAACCCTATGTTGTAAAGCCGTTTTCTGCCATACAGGTCGGCGAGCCTCCCGAGACTGAGGACGAGGGCGGTGTTGACGACAAGATAGGCTATGACCACCCAGGTCATGGTGACAAAGTCAGACTTCAGGTCTGCCGCCATCGGGAAGAGGGCAAGGAGCACGACGGTGCTGTCCACGGCGGCCATCAAAGCGCCCAGCGACGTGACCGAGAGCGCTTTCCATTTGTACTCCATGTTACCACAATATCCTCTGAGGAGATTTCGCCCCTCACTCCCGACCCTGTATTAGAAACTGTCCCGGACGGAGGCCAGGTCTTCGTTCGTCAAGGGCGCTCAAGGGCCTTCGCCCATCGAGTGGGCGGGCGAGCGGGACCGTCCTGCGTCGGAGAACCGGTCGCCCGCGGACTCGGCTCAGAACTCGAAGCCGGCGTTCACTAACACGTCGTCGTGGGAGCGGGCGATCTCGGCCCTCGGGGTCTTCCTCGTGTCTACGAACTTCAGCTCCCTCCAGGCGTCGTGGCTCCGAACGGAACCTTTCGCGGCGTCTCCCTTGAAGATGAACTCGAAGTCCCAGTGCCTTCGGCCAGGGGATCTCTCGGGGGACCATACCTCCGTCGCTGTGGTCGGCCCCGACAGTTCGAGTTCCATCCCGAGCTGCTCCTTCAGGACCCTTCGGGCGGCTTCCTGAGGGGACTCGTATAACAAGAGATGGGACGACGGGAGCATCCATCCTTTGCTGTGGGTCTTCGCGCGGCTGGCGTCCAGGGCGCCGATGCGGGCCCAATCGGCATTCGGGTTCAGGTGCCCCATCAAGACCCGACCCTCCCCGTCGGTGATAGCAAGGAAAGCAGAAAGGCAGAACCCGCCCTCCGGGACCTCGGTCGTATAGACGGGTTCGAGTCCCCTTTCGGGGACGTTTCGTGCGAAACGGCAGAACCGCCGTTCTGTAGCCATGCGGAAGCCTGCCCGGCTGGCTCTTTTTTGGCTTTTGCCGGGCTGGATGTTCTGCCTTTTTATCTGGGGCTCACCTGAAGCTGGCGGTGGACTTCAAGTTCTACTACAGCGGAATCAGGGTCAGAGACCTCAGGAGGTCCCAGGAGTTCTACACGAGGGCAATCGGGATGAAGGTCGTCGCGAGTGGCACCATGCCCCACGGGGGAAAGTGGGTGCAACTCAGGGGAAGAGGCTCCGACCAGACCCTTGAGCTGAACTGGTACCCCGAAGGGTCCCGGTTCTACGCGGAGTACGCCGTCGGAGAAGAGCTGGACCACCTGGCGTTCAAGGTAGGAGACGTGAAGAAGGCTTACGATCTGCTCCTTAGCAAGGGCGCGACCCCTGCCGTGACCCCCGGGGAGTCAAAGGGGACAGAAGTGTATGTGAAGGATCCCGACGGAGTCTGGATCGAGCTTCTCGGACCCTAGGCCCGGACCTTCACTCCGACGTTCTTCAGGAACCGTTCGAAGACTTCGCGAGGAATCCACTCGACCGAGAGGTAGTCTGCGACCTGCTTCTCGTCCATCCCAAGCCTACGGGCTTCTTTGACTGCTGCCCTGTAGGCCTCTATCTCAGTGGGCCTATCTACATATTCGAAGTTCTTGTCCCACAGCTCCTTCCCCTCTCTGTGCTGACGGATATGGACCAGCTCGTGTATCACATCGAGGTATACGTCGACCTCTCTACCTTCTCTGAGGTATTTCGCGCTAACGACTATGGACCCAGCGTGGTCGTTGATCTTCATGTATCCCCTCCCTTCGGTTACCTCCACGGACAGCGCCCGGAGGACCTCGGAAGTTTCCTTCCCGAAGATAGCATTGACAGCGCGCACCTTTTCGAACCCCACGAAGACGCTCGCGAACGGGTGGTGGCCTATCGCCGAGCTCCTCTCTATCGTTACGTCCAGGTCCACGACGTGGCGCTGCTTCTCGTTGGTCATTTGAGCCTTTTTTTCTCCAGCATCCTCTTCGCGTACATGACCTCGAACCCTCTCTCGACGTAGAACCCTAGGACGCCGTCCGAAGCGAGCGTCTGCAGGACGAGCGCATTCCCCTCGGAGTCGGCAACCTCCTTCGCCTTCTCCAGAAGCCCCGTCGCGACTCCCCGCCCCCTGTACTCGGGTACCGTGCCAACGCAGTAGGCGCCGATCACCCCTGGCGTCCTGAACAGGGCCAGGACCCCTGCAGTGTCTCCCCCGACCCTCGACTCCATCAGCGTCGCTGACCTCAACCCCAGAAGAGAGGAGGCGATTCGAGAAAGCTCCTCGGCCAGTTCCGTGGTGCCGTAGAAGGACCGGAGGTATCCATCCGCCCATCTGCCGGGATCTGTAGAAACGACGGGATTCCCACCGCCTCTCCGCCCTGTCGGACCCTTCGAAAAAAGTGTGGTCATGGTATCGGACTGCCTGTATCCCGAGGCGAGGAGTGACTCGACGTCTTCGCATGAGTCGTAGACGAGCACGGTCGGGGGCGCGCCGGCGCGTGCGAAGAGAGGCTCGGCCCAGGAGGCGGTGGATGTTATCCCCTGACAGGACAGCGAGCCTGCCCGGTTGAAGAACTGCTCCTTGAGCACCTTGGAACGCAGCAGGTAGCCGTCTCCGTGCCGCCTGAGCTCCGCCCATTTTGACCACCAGCCGAGCTCGTTCAACTCGGCGTCGGCCTGGTCAGGGGCCCGCGAGGAGGTCCACCCCCAGAATCCGCAGCCCCTCTATGGCAGGCGCGGCCGTTGCCCTAGCCTCACCCTT
>JAKACC010000084.1 GCA_021796515.1 archaeon
TCGACCCCCCAGTCTTCGGGCCGGTGGAGGAGCGTCCAGGCAGGGTCCTTTTCCAGGGGCGGGAGCCTCTTGAGCCGCTTCACTATCTCCTCTCTGTTCTCCATCGAGTAGTCCACCATGAGTCCCAAAGCTTCCTGGAAGGTCACCTTCACCCCTTCTTCGAGCAACAGGGACGCCACGAAGCGCTCTACTTCGTCCTTTCTTCGTCTGTCCAGCTTGACGGTCAGGGACATGACTCGCCTGAGGCTTCTTCTACTATTATACTTTGCTACTAGTAGCGATGCTATGTGACAGGAGACGGGCACTTGAAACTGGGAACGATGCAAGCTTGTCCACCGCAGTGACCTCGCATCCCTCCTCGGGCAGCCTGCCGGCGGCGTAGCTCCCGAGGGACCCTGCCCCGCCGGCTACGAGCGCTTCGATGGTCTCTCTCCCACCACTCACCGGGGCGGCCGGGGTACGTCTGACGGCGAAAGGATCTGGATGCCGGGGACCCTCTCGAAGTGCTTTCGGTTGTTGGTCATCACGGCGTAGCCGTTCCGGACCGCCACGCACCCGACAAAGAGGTCCCGCGGGTCGATGGGCTTGCCCTCCCTTTCGAGGTTCGCCAGCGCCTCCCCCGACCTCTCAGCGGACACGTCGTCCATGCCGAGGAGCGTCAGGGCGGAGAGCAGGTTCTTCACCGCGGAGAGGTTCTTGGCGGTCTGCTTGGACCTGTATGCCCCATGGTACAGCTCGAAGGCGTTGACGACCGTGGTGGCGAGCTCGGCCCTCTCCTCCAGCGCGCCCACGAGCCCTCCCCCCTTGTCCCTGAGATGCTCTATCATGACGTCCGTGTCGAGCACTATTCGTCGCGGAGTTTCCATCTTGCCCAGAACCCCTCGAGCTCCTTGGCTATCTTGGCGGCTTCGTCGTCGGACATGGACCACGAGCCAGCCAGGTCGCTGGCCCTCAGTTTTCCGCGCTTCGTGGCGTACTCGATGGCTTCGTCCACCGAGACCGGCCTTCCATACCGGACTCTCAGCTCCCCCGCGATCTCGTTCAGGTCCCGGTAGGTCTTTTCGCTGACCTTCACCGTTGCCATGGTCACCAAGTCACCTAGCAACTATTTAAGATGTCAGGATGGATTTGTCGCCCTCAGCTTCCCCGCGCCTCAGGCGCCCCGCTCAGGCTGTCCACCGCTGTCACCCCGTACCCCTCCTCGGGCAGCCTGCCGGCGGCGTGGCTCCCGATGGACCCTGCCCCGCCGGTCACCAGCGCTCCCATGCTAACGACCCCCCTTCGCCCCTTCATGCCTCCTTGCCGGGAGCCCGCCAACGAACGACCTGAACTCCTCCAGGCTCCTCTCTGACCCTATCTCGTAGAACCTCTCCGCCACCTCGAAGGCCCGGAGCTGCCCGTCCTTCACCAGCCCGCCATAGAAAGTCGGCTCGTCGCAGACCCGCCCCCTTTCCACCCTGTCGAGCGCCCCCCTCTTCAGGGCGGTCACGCCGTAGTTGATCCACTCCATCCCGGGGGCGCCGTTCACCTTGTCGTAGGCGGCCACGAAGCCGTCCTTCACCACCACGTCGCTCCTCCCGAACCTCCCCTCGTTCCTGTACACCGCCATCAGCCCAAGCTCCTCCTGTCCCTCGAGGGCGTCCATCATCCCCCGGTAGTCCAGCGTTAGGTACGCGTCCCCATAGGTCACGAAGAACTCCTCCCTGAGCATCCGCTCCGCCATCTTCAGCGCCCCCACGGGCCCCAGCAGCCTCTCCCCCTCGGAGGAGTAGCGTATCCTCACGCCGAAGCCCGACCCGTCCCCGAAGTGCCCGCGTATCGCCTCCCCCTTGTACCCCACGCAGAGCACTATGTCGTCGACCCCGTGGCTCGCCAGGAGCTCCAGCTCGTACTCGAGGAACGGCCTCCCGTTGACCGGGGCCATCGCCTTGGGCATCCTGTCGGTGAGGGGCCTGAGCCTTGTCCCCAGCCCTCCGGCGAGTATCGCCGCCTGCACTTTCTCAGCCCCTATGGGACCCGCAGGTCCTCAGGCGGCTGCCGTCTGAGGCCCGGGACCTTCTCGAAGACCGCGTCGGTGGAGATGATGGTGTGGTCCGGGACCGAGGGAGAAAGGGCGGTCGCCGCGTAGAGCGCGTCGAAGACGGACGAGATCTTGTAGGTCTCGGCCAGATGCAGGGCAGAGAGATATGTCTCGGCGTCCGGGTTCAGGAACTTCAGGTTCTTCATTGTGGTTATGCGGGCGAAGTCAGCCAGGATCGTGTGCAAGGGCGCATGCCCCGAGAACACGTAGTACATCTCGTGGAGGGTGGCCGCGGAGCAGGCGACCTCCCCCAGCCTCCCGGCCTCGACCGCGCCGACCACCCGCTCTGCCGTTGGTTTGAGCCAGTCGTCCTTCTTGAGATACGCGATGAGCATGTCCGACTCGAGCAACATCGGGTTTCACCCTGTACGCCTGCGGCGCCGCTCCGATGCGTCCTCCCTGGCCCTCGCCTCGGCCCTCGCCTTCAGGGTCCCGACGCCCTCCTTGACGTCGATGGGGATTGGCTTCCTGGGGACAGGGATGAGGAGGAGGGCCTCGCCCTGCCTCACCATGACGACTTCGTCGGCGTCGAATTCGATGTCCCGGGGGACGTATACCCGCCTATGCGCGTCAATCTTTACCACAGACATATGTTTTTCCCACGGATAGCGGTCTTGTGGTTCTACTTAATAGTTTGTGGTACACGCTGGAATCGGAGCAGCTAGCTTCGTAGTCCAGAGCCTGTCGCGCCCATTGCGGAGACGAGGGTCACTTCTGACGTTCCGTTCATCGCCATTTCTCCCTCAATTCGTCAAGCTCGCGCATGATCTTGTCGTGTTCTTCAAGCCCCACGACCTCCCCAGGTTCCACCGGGGTGGGACCCGCGCTTCGTTCCTGGGGGCTCACTTCTGGCTCCCCTTCTTGATTATCTCCACCGAGTTGGCGAGCATGGTGTAGTCCACCCCCGACCTGTCAAGGGCCTCCTCCACCTTCTTGCGGACGTCCCTCTCGTCCCTGTTCTCGCAGTCGACCCAGACCTCGATGCGCTTCAACGCGAGGGCATCCCCGGTGCCATCTTCTTAACGATATCAGCCGCCTCGGCGACGTTGCGCGCGATGAGGTCCGGATGGGCGCCCAGCTCGTCCATCTTCTGGCTCAGGGTCCCGTTGAGGGTCGCCACCAGGATGGTCTTGCAACCGGCCCTCTTCCCCGCCAGCACGTCGTACAGGCCGTCCCCGATCATCACCGACCGTCCCAGGTCCAGCCCGAGGTCGCGGGCGGCGTCGAGGAGCATCCCGGGCTTCGGCTTCCTGCAGGCACAGTCGGCCTTGTAGGCCGCGACCCTCGCCTGGGGGTGGTGGAAGCAGTAGTACTCGGCGTCGAGGCTGACCCCCTCGGCCGCCAGGAGCCTCCGCATCTTCGCCTGTATCTTCCTGAACGCTGCCATGGTCATATGCTTCTTGGCCATGCTCGGCTGGTTCGAGACCAGGACCAGCTTGTAGCCGGCGGCCCTCATGGTCCTCAGCGCCTGGCCTACCCCCTCGGCCAGGACGAACTGCCTCGGGGTGAACGGGCTGTCGACGATCCCCGGGTCGGGGTAGTAGACCATCTCGTTGATCACCCCGTCACGGTCAATCAGCGCCGCTCTGGTCCGTTTTTCCCCTTCGTGCGGGCGGGGATGACCCCAGGCCTCCTTTTCGGCCTTCATCCCGGGACCATGGACGGACCCTTTCGGCCTGTCCGCGGAGTCGAAGGCCTTGGTCTTCCTCGGGGTCAAAGTCGACTCTCGTCCAGGAGCCTGTCCCGTCAAAGCGGAGCTACGCCCAGCCGCTGGGCATCTCGCTTTAGGCCCACGTCGAAGGTCAGGATAGAGGCGCCCAACCTCTTCGCGTGGGAGAGGATCAGGTAGTCGTTGTATCTGGAGAACGACGAGGCCTCCCGTGTGGCGAACAGGATGTCGTCCTGGGAGTCTGAGCTGTATTTCGCCTTCTCTGACAGCAGATATTCTTCCGCCTTTTCCCGGGCGAAGGAGAAGTTTGCTTTCAGGCCCCGAAGCGCCCACAGGTACTCGTGGAGGACGATCGCCGGCAGGACCCAGCCGTCGGCTTCCTCCAGCTTGCTCCTCGCCTGGTCATGCTGGTCGCTGTCCTCATAGGTGTCGAAGACCAGGACGTTGGTGTCCACTACCGCAGTGATTCTCTCATCCCCTCCGCGATGGCGTCGTCTATGTCATTCAGGCCTATCCTCCTCCCCAGCCTGGCCACCTGCCTCGGCCCCCTCCTGGGTGGCATGAGTCTGATGGTGCCGGAGCCTTCGTCGTAGTCGACCAGGAGGATGTCCCCTTTTTCGACGGCAGCCCTGCTGCGGACGTCTGCCGGGATGGTGACCTGGAAGTTCCGCGTCACCTTCGTTGTAGGCATAATTGGCATGGTAGGCCTCCTAGTATATAACAACAGTTGGGAGGGAACCACGCGGGAGGTCCACACCCTCGTCGAAAGTGTCTGGCGAAGCGTTCGGGGACGCTCCTTTCAATACCGCTTGCTCTTGTTCCCTATGGCTTCCTTGAGCCTGGACGCTATGAGGTGCGTCAGGACCAGGTGGAACCCCTCGACCTGGGGCGTGGAGTCGGCGGGGAC
>JAKACC010000085.1 GCA_021796515.1 archaeon
CCTTGACATTGCCTTCATCCCGTCCTCCGCCGTCTCCTCGGTGAGGAGGACGGTCAGGATCAGCTTCTCCTGGCTCTTGAGCTTCTTCCTGTCGATCCCGTCCAACAGCGCCTGCTGGTCAGAGACTAGGACGTCGATCATCCTCCCGAGCCTCCTCGCCTGTTCACGGACCCTCCTCCTCTGGACTATCAGGTCCCCAGATAGGTCTTCCAGACTCTCTGCGCCCCTCTCCCCGGGCGGGGAGGGGACCCTGTCGGTAGACTTCACCACGACGAGCTCTCCTGAAGAGTAGTCCCCGACCGTGACGGCCTTCGCGACGTACGCCCTCCTGGCTTTGGGGGTCCTGGGCTTGAGCGCCACCTCCTCCACTATGCCCAGCTTCCTCAGTATCTTCAGATGCCTCAGCACCCCCTGGACGGAGATGCCTGTGAGATACGAGAGCTCCCCCAGCGTCCTGGGGCGGACGGAGACGGCGCTCTGGATGGTCAGCCTCGCCCGTGACGAAAGGACTTCGCCGAGGGTGTCGGGGTCCAACGGCAAAAGGAGGGAAATGGTTTATTAAAGGGTTAACAAGCGCGTAATTAACAGAACGTGAATTAAGATGAGCGAAGACAAGAGGCGCGACTTGAGGGACATGATGGACGAGCTCGAGAGGTACTTCGAGGACTTCGAGAAGGACATAGAGGAGACGGTGAAGAAGAGCATCTTCGGAGGGGGCGAGCCTGGCAAGCCCTTCGTCGCCGGGTTCTCCTTCAACATGGGTCCCGGCCAGAGGCCATCGGTCCAGGTCTTCGGGGACAGCCCCATCCGGCGAGACGGGTTCAGGTCACCCATCAACGAGCAGACCGTCGACGAAAAGAGCGGCGTGCTCAGGGCGATATTCGAGATGCCCGGGGTCGAGAAGGGGGACGTCAAGGTCGAGGCGGGGGAGGCGTCGGCGATCATCACCGCGGAGCGGGGAGACAGGCGCTACCGGGCCGAGCTGTCGTTCAGGGCAAAGGTGCGTCCGGAGTCCGGGAAAGCAGAGTACAAGAACGGGGTTCTGGAAATTTCGTTCTCATTGAAAGACAAGGATAATAAGGACTTCAGGAGGGTAAACGTTGTCTGAGGGTGGAAGCGGAGTGAGTCAGCAGCAGGTCCAGCTAAAGGTCCTTGAGGCATACACCAGGGACGTCGGCCGCGGTGTCGCCAGGATCGACTACGACGCCATGGACGCGCTGGACGCCTCGACGGGGGACGTCATCGAGATCAAGGGGAAGAGGAGGACGGTCGCGAAGTGCCTCCCGTTGTACCCGTCAGACGAAGGGCGGGGGATCGTCAGGGTCGACGGGCTCATCAGGAACAACGCGGGGGTGGCCATCGGGGACGTGGTGGTGGTGAAGAAGGTGAAGGCGCCGCCCGCCGAGAAGGTGGTGGTCGCGCCTCTCGAAGCCGTCCCACCGATCGACGAGCGGTACCTGGCGGACGCGCTGGAGAGCGTCCCGGTGACGAAGGGGGACAACATCATGATACCATACTTCGGAGGGAGGCTGACCTTCCAGGTCGTCGGAGTGAGCCCGGTCGCGGACGCCGCCCTGATCACCCAGAGGACGGTCTTCGTGATTTCAGAGAAGGGAGAGGCCCTCCGAGGGGTCCCTCAGGTCACCTACGAAGACATCGGCGGGCTGAAGGACGAGATACAGAAGGTGAGGGAGATGATAGAGCTCCCTCTGAGGCACCCGGAGATATTCGAGAAGCTCGGGGTCGAAGCGCCGAAGGGGATACTCCTCTACGGGCCCCCGGGGACAGGGAAGACGCTGCTGGCGAAGGCGGTGGCGACGGAGAGCAACGCCCACTTCATCCCGATAAGCGGACCTGAGATAATGTCCAAATTTTACGGGGAATCTGAAGCTAGGCTCAGAGAGATCTTCAAAGAAGCCAAGGAAAAAGCCCCAACCATCATATTCATCGACGAGATAGACTCCATCGCCCCCAAGAGGGAGGAGGTAACAGGGGAGGTCGAGAGGAGGGTGGTCAGCCAGCTGCTCTCTCTGATGGACGGGCTGGAAGCCAGGGGAAAGGTCATAGTCATAGCTGCTACTAACAGACCCAACGCCATCGACCCTGCTCTGAGAAGGCCTGGGAGGTTCGACAGGGAGATAGAGATCAAGGTCCCAGACAAGAGGGGGAGGCTGGAGATCCTCCAGATACACACGAGGCACATGCCGCTCGAAGGGAACGACGACAAGCACGGGGCGGGGGACAAGGTGGTGGACGTCGAGAAGCTCGCAGCAGTCACCCACGGCTTCGTGGGGGCCGACCTGGAGTACCTTTGCAAGGAGGCGGCCATGAAGACCCTCAGGAGGAACCTGCCGGAAATCAAGCTAGAGGAAGACAGGCTCAGTCCGGAGACCCTGGACAAGCTAATTGTGACGATGGAAGACTTCGAGGGGGCGCTAAAGGACGTGATGCCTTCAGCGATGCGCGAGGTCTATCTCGAGACCCCCGACGTCCAGTGGGCCGACATAGGAGGCCTTGAAGGCGTCAAGAAGGAGCTGCAGGAAGCGGTCGAATGGCCGCTGAAGTACCCTGACATCTACGACAAGATAGGCTACAGCATGCCGAAGGGGATCATGCTCTACGGGCCCTCGGGGACGGGCAAGACCCTCCTCGCGAAAGCGGTCGCCACCGAGAGCGAAGCCAACTTCATCAGCGTAAGGGGCCCAGAGCTGCTGAGCAAGTGGGTCGGAGAGTCCGAGCGGGGGATAAGGGAGGTGTTCAGGAGGGCGAGGCAGGCTTCGCCCTGCGTCATATTCTTCGACGAGGTCGACGCCCTGGCTCCCACGAGGGGGATGGGAGGAGACAGCATGGTCACAGAGCGGGTCGTCAGCCAGCTCCTCACCGAGCTCGACGGGGTGCAGAGCCTCAACGGGGTGGTTGTGCTCGCCGCGACGAACAGGATCGACATAGTCGACTCGGCCCTTCTCAGGGCAGGGAGGTTCGACAAGCTGATCCAGATCCCGCTCCCCGACAAGCCCGCGAGGAGAGAGATACTGAAGATCCACACCAAAGGGGTCCCGATCGCCAAGGACGTCGACCTGGACAGGGTGACGGAGATGACAGAAGGGTTCAGCGGTGCCGACATGGCTTCGCTCACCAACACCGCGGTCTCCATCGTCCTCCAGGGGTTCATCTCGAAGTACCCGAAGCCGGATGACGCCAAGAAGCACGTGGACGAGGCAGTGGTGGGGATGGAGCACTTCGTCGACGCGATAAAGAAGGTGCGCCAGTCAAGGGAAGGGAAGCCCATGGAGAAGGTCCCTGTCCCCTACTACAGGTAGAGCGAAGGCTAATTACTCCACGGCGACAGCCCGCCCCGAAGCTTGGACGAAGTAGCGATAATCGGACGGGGCACCTGGCTCGACAAGGTCGCCCACGAGACGGCGGAGCGGGAGAAGAAGCTGGGCCGGTCCCTCGCCATGGTCAGGGTCGAAAGCGGCCTGGGCGCTTCCGGGCTCCCTCACATCGGGAGCGTGGGGGACGCGATCAGGAGCTACGGGGTGAGGCTCGCCCTCGAGACCCTCGGCCACAGGTCGGAGCTCATCGCCTACTCGGACGACTTCGACGGGCTGCGGAAGGTCCCTGCCGGGTTTCCCGCGTGGCTGAAGGACTACATCTCGCACCCGGTCTCGCGGATCCCCGACCCTTTCGGGTGCCACGGCTCCTACGCCGAGCACGTGGGCTCGCTGCTCAGGGAGTCCCTCGACAAGGTGGGGGTGGAATATCGGTTCCAGAGCGGGGCGGAGGCGTACAGGAAGGGGATCCTCAACGACCAGATCCGGACTATACTCGCCCGGTCCAAGGAGATAGGCGATAAGATCGACGAGCTCGTCGGCCAGTCGAAGTACAAGGAGTCCCTCCCCTATACCCCGGTCTGCAAGGACTGCGGCCGCATCTACGTCACGCAGGCGAAGTCGTACGACCCTTCGAAGGACACGATACACTACGTCTGCGAGGGGACCGAGCTGGGAGAGAAGCGCGTCGACGGCTGCGGCAACGAGGGGGACGTGAGGGTGTCGGACGGGAACGGAAAGCTGATGTGGAAGGTCGAGTTCGCGGCCCGGTGGGCGGCCTTCGGGATCCGGTTCGAAGCCTACGGGAAGGAGCTCACCGACTCCGTGAAGATCAACGACTGGGTGGCGGAGAACATCCTCTCCTATCCTCCCCCCTATCACGCGAGGTACGAGCTGTTCCAGGACAAGTCGGGGAAGAAGATGTCGAAGTCCAAGGGGAACCTGGTCACCCCGGTCGAGTGGATGGAGTACGCGTCCCCGGCGAGCCTCAGGCTCCTGATGTACAAGAGGATCGTGGGCGCGAGGAACATATCCGTGGCCGACGTGCCTGTCTACATGGACGAGTTCGACGACCTGGAGGAGTACTACTTCTCGAAGAAGAAGGACCCCATCCAGATGAAGGACGCGCGGCTGAGGGGGCTCTACGAGTACTCCATGTTCCTCAAGGTCCCGAAGGCCGCAGGGGTCCACGTCCCGTACAGGCTCCTCGCCCAGCTGGCGTCCGTGGCGCCCCAGGGAGGGGTGGAAGGGTTCGTGGTGAAGAGGCTCGCGTCATACGGGATGGTGAGCTCCGGCACTCCCGAGCTGTCGGTCAAGATAGAC
>JAKACC010000015.1 GCA_021796515.1 archaeon
CGTTGAAGAAGGCGTTCACGAACGCGCCGTACTTGTCCCTTGACGACTTCGCGTTCATCGATTCGACGAGGACCCTGATCTTCTGCCCCTCCGAGGCCAGAGCTTCATGGAGCGACATCAGGTTCACCCCCTTGGAAGCCAGCTCGGCGTCCAGCTCGGAATGGACGTGCACATCGTTGCCCTGGAGCATGATGTTAGACTCCCGGCCCGTTAGATAGTCCCCGAAGAACGTCCTGAAGTCTAGCTTCGACTTCGCGGCTGACATCTTGAACCGGTCGACGTCGAAGCCGAAGGTGCTGACATATTTGGTGTAGAGCGGGTTCGTCTCGGGGGGGAGTTGTGAGAAGTGGTGGAACGCGTCCAAGCGCGCCGCTGTGAGCCAGTCAGGCTCTTCCAACGACCTAGACAGCGTCCGAACGAGGTCCTCTCCGAACGAAGACAGCGCTGCCTGGGACATCGCCAACCCCCCCTGAAGCGGTCTTACCCGACCGCGTTCGTCATTTCAAGCGACATCAGGCGGTTGAACTCAACGGCGTAGGTCATCGGCAGCTCCTTCGCGAACGGCTCCATGAATCCGTTGACCACCATGCTTAGGGCGTCCCCTTCGGAAATCCCCCTGGACATCAGATAGAACAGCTGCTCCTCGCCCACCTTCCCCACGCTCGCCTCGTGGGTGACGGTGGCGTCGTCCTCCTGTATCTCCATGTAGGGGTAGGTGGCGGTGGTGCTGATCGGATCCACGAGAAGTGCATCGCAGCGCACGGTCGACTTCACGTTCTTCGCGCCCTTCGCGATGTGGAGCAGCCCGCGGTATGCGGTGTGCCCACCCCCCTTCGATACGGAGCGGGAGATTATCTTCGAAGTCGTGTCCTTGGCCAGGTGGATGGCCTTGGCGCCGGTGTCCTGCACCTGGCCGGGACCCGCATAGGCCACGGAGATGATGTCGGCCTTGGCCCGAGGGCCAAGGAGGTAGACCGACGGATATTTCCTCGTGATCTTTGAGCCGCCGTTGAAGTCGACCCAAGACACCGTCGCGTCTTCGTGGGCGTGCGCTCGTTTCGTGACGAGGTTGAGGACGTCCCTCGACCAGTTCTGTAGGGTGGTGTACTTCACGAAGGAGCCCTTCCTTGCGATGATCTCGACGATGGCAGAGTGCAGAGACTGCGCGGAGTAGACGGGAGCTGAGCAGCCCTCATTGTAGTTGACCTCGCTGTACGGCTCCGCGACGATGAGCGTACGCTCGAACTGCCCCATCTTCCTTTCGTTTATCCTGAAGTAAGCCTGCAGGATCATCGGGACCTTGACCCCCTCCGGGACGTAGACGAACGAGCCCGCGCTCCACACCGCGGTCTGGAGAGCGGCGATGTAGTTGTCCTGGTAGGGGACGACCGTCCCGAAGTACTTCTTCATGATGTCAGGGTACTCTTTGAGCGCGGTCACGGTGTCCGTGAAGACTACCCCCTGCTTCTGAAGCTCCCCCTGGATGCTGTGGTACACGGCCTCGCTCTCGTAGACGGCTCCCACTCCGGCGAGGAACTTCTTCTCCGCCTCGGTGATGCCGAGCTTATCATAGGTGTTTTTGATGTATTCTGGGAGCTGGTCCCAAGAGTCTGCGGCTTTGGCGGTCGGCCTGGCATAGTAGCAGAAGCTCTGATAGTCGATGTCAGCCAGGTCCGGGGCCCAGGCCGGGGGCTTCAGATCCAAGAAATGTCTTAGCGCCTTCATTCTGGTCTGTTCCATCCAGGCGGGCTCGTCGTGGACTCGGACTATCTCTTGCACCACGCGCTCGCTCAGCCCCTTTATCCCCTGAACGGCGTAGGATTCGACGGGATCGCTGAAGCCGTACTTCTCCTTGTAATCGTCCGTCACGATGTCGACGGTAGACGTCAGTCTCTCATGCCTCCGAATATAACATAGGTTATCTTGCCCCTTTAAGGGTTTACCCCGTCTGCTGGGGGACAGGCTCTTCTTCCCTGTAGCCTTGTATCCACGTGTACCCCTTTTCCTCCAGGAGTCTCGAAAGCTCCTCTCCTCCCGACTCGATGATCCTCCCCTGGAACATGACGTGGACGAACTGGGGTTTCACGTACTTCAGGATCCGCTGGTAGTGCGTGATCATGAGAGTCCCTGTCTGAGGGCCCGCCACCTTGTTTATCCCCTCGGCTACAATCCTGAGGGCGTCGATGTCGAGCCCCGAGTCTGTCTCGTCCAGTATCGCAAACTTCGGCTGTATGAGAGCCATCTGAAGTATCTCGGCCCGCTTCTTCTCCCCCCCGGAGAACCCCTCGTTCAGATACCGGTTCAGATACGAATCGTCCATGCTGAGCATCTTCAGTTTCTCGGCGACGACGTCCTTGAACTCGAAGATGGTGGGAGTTTCCGACCCGGCCGGGCGGGAGTTGTTGTAGGCGGCCCTAAGGAACGAGAACATGCTCACTCCTTGGACGCTGACCGGGTACTGGAAGGCGAGGAAGAGGCCCCTCTTCACCCTCTTGTCAGGAGTTAGGCCGACTATGCTCTCCCCGTCCAAGAGCACCTGGCCGCGCGTAATCTGGTACTTCGGGTGCCCCATCAGAGCATTGGCGAGGGTGCTCTTCCCCGAGCCGTTGGGCCCCATCAGGGCGTGGGTCTCGCCTTGGACGATCGTGAGGTCCACCCCCTTCAGTATCTCTTTACCTTCGACCGAGGCATGAAGGTCCTTGATTTCGAGTTTCAACGTCAGTTCTAAGATTCCCTCGCGGCACCTATTAAAAAGTATAACCTATGTTATAGGGCCGCCTACCAGACGGCGCTCGCCTTTCGCGCAACCGCCTCGAGGAACTCTTTGTCCACGGAGGAGAAGGCGTCGAGCTGGTCGCTGTCTATGTCTATCTCTCCGACGACCCGGCCCTGGTTCGATATCGGCACTACGATCTCTGCCTTCGTCGAAAGGAAGCACTGCAGGTAACGCGGGTCCTTGGCGACGTCCGAAACGATTTCGGTCTTTCCTGCCTTGGCTGCGAAGCCGCAGACGCCTTTCCCTATCGGAATCCGCGTGTGTTCGGTAGCCGCAGGACCGGACCATGCGTCGAGGACGAGGTCCTTCCCTTCGACCGCGTAGATTCCGACCCAGGAATAGGCTGGGACTGAGGAGTTCAGGAGCTTCACTATGGCTTCTCTGGCAGGCCGGCCCCGGGACGAGCCTACGGCCGAGTCGACGCCTACAAGCACTTCCTTCGCCTGCTCCCTTCCTAGCCTGGTGGAATTCGCCTTCAATGCGCCGACACCATCATCGCCTGATTCATTTGTTCGCGCCTCTTCAGTTCGGGCTTTCGACCAGATATCTGTACACGAGGCCGGCGAGCACCCCGCCTATGACGGGACCTATGAGATAGATGTACCAGTAGGCCGGATAGAACCCACCCGCGATCATCGGACCGAAAGCCCTCGCCGGGTTCATCGCTGCCCCGGTCAGGCTCCCTGCGACCAGGACGTCAGCCACGACGGCCAAGCCGATGCCCAGCCCACCGATGTGAGGCGCCCGGGCGTCGACAGCCGTCCCGTAGACCGCGAATACCAGGAAGAAGGTCATCATCGCCTCTATGGCGATTCCCTGGCCGTAGGTGAGAGCGCCGTTCAGCGTCGGGGAACCCCACTCTACGCTGGTCCCCATCACCGAGGGGAAGGCCGCCACGAGGGCCAGCCCGGCCGCGATGGCGCCTGCAAGCTCGGCGATGATGTAGGGGAGCAAGTCCTTGGACTTCAGTTTGCGCCCGACCCAGAGCCCAAAGGCGACCGCGGGGTTCAGAGCCCCCCCGGAAACGCCCATGGTGGCCGATACTGCCACAGCCAAGCCCAGACCGTTTGCGAAAGCCGCGATGAGGATCCCCGAGGCGGGGTCGATGTGCAGGCTCGCGGTTCCGACCGCCGAACCGGCGCCGACGAGGACGAAGACGAAGGTGCCTAAAGCTTCGGCGGCTAGCTTCTTGGAAAGGCTTGGCGCTGCTGACAAAACTTTCAGGCGCGCTCCGGAAGAGTAGTCCACTTAACTGTTGTCGTGCTTATTCGGCTGAGACGAAGAGCGGAACAATTCTTATAAACCAAGAGTTGTATAGTGTTCTTGACATGTCGGCAAGCGGACAGCCCGTCATAATACTGAAGGAAGGTTCCGGGGAGTCTAGGGGGAGGGAGGCTCAGAGGAACAACATTTCCGCCGCGAAGCTCATCTCAGAAGTGGTGAGGAGTTCGCTCGGCCCGCGAGGGATGGACAAGATGCTGGTGGACTCCATGGGGGACGTCACCATCACCAACGACGGCGCGACGATGCTGAAAGAGCTTGACGTGCAGCACCCCGCGGCGAAGATGATGGTGGAGATCAGCAAGGCGACGGACAATGAAGTGGGAGACGGGACCACGTCGGCCGTGGTGGTAGCGGGTGCGCTTCTTGAGAAGGCAGAGGACCTCATCAACAAGGACGTCCATCCGGTGGTGGTAGTGGACGGATATGGGAGGGCGGCAGAGAAGGCGCAAGAGATACTCGAAGAGATAGCGGAGAAGATAGACCCTGAAAGCAGGGCAGACATCCTCAAGGTGGCGAACACGAGCATGTTGACCAAGCTCGTCAATGAGGACTCGCCCCATCTTGCCGGGATAGTGGTAGACGCCGTGCTTCAGGTGGCAGAGAAACGGGATGGGAGGTTCAAGGTGGACATCGACAACGTGAAAGTTGAGAAGAAGCCAGGAGGCGCCCTCACGGACACTCAGATGATAAGGGGCCTGATCCTCGACAAAGAAGTCGTCCACTCCGGGATGCCGAAGCGCGCGGAAGATGCAAAGATAGCGCTGGTGAACTCCGCCCTTGAGATAGAGAAGACCGAGTTCTCGGCTGAGATCAGGATCAACGACCCCCAGCAGATGCAGCAGTTCATGGATGAAGAGACCAGCATCCTGAAGGGGATGGTCGAGAAGATTCAGTCGGCAGGGGCCACCGTCCTCATCTGCCAGAAGGGGATCGACGACCTGGCTCAGCACTTCCTCGCGAAGGCCGGGATCCTGACTGTGAGGCGGGTGAAGGAGAGCGACATGACCAAGCTTGGGAAGGCCACCGGCGCGAGGATAGTCACAAACCTGGACGACCTCGGACCGAAGGACCTAGGGTTCGCGAAACTCGTAGAGGAGAGAAAGCTCGAAGACGACAAATGGGTCTTCGTGGAAGGCGCCAAGAACCCGAAGGCGGTGAGCATCCTCGTGAGGGGCGGGACCCAGAGGGTGGTAGACGAAGCCGAAAGAGCCCTGCACGACGCGTTGATGGTGACGAAGGACGTCGTGGAACTCCCTGCCGTGGTGGCTGGGGGAGGCGCGCCTGAGGAAGAGGTCTCCATCAGACTGAGGAGCTGGGCCCAGAAGCTATCGGGGAGGGAGCAGTTGGCGGCGCTGAAATTCGCCGACGCCATGGAGAGCATCCCCCTGACGCTCGCCGAGAACGCTGGGATGGACCCGATAGACACTCAGGTGGACCTGAGAGCCAGGCACGGCAAGGAAGGTAAGTGGTATGGCGTCGACGCCCTGAACGGCAAGGTAGCCGACATGTACTCGAAGTCGGTCTGGGAGCCTCTGGCGGTGAAGCTCCAGATACTGAGGGCAGCAACAGAAGCCGCGTCCATGATTCTGAGGATCGACGACGTCATAGCCGCAAGTAAGATGAAGGCGCCACCCATGCCGCCAGGGGGCGGTGGTGGGATGGGCGGCATGCCTCCGATGTGAGCTAGCAGAAACTGAACCCAGGGTAACGCGGGTCGGACCTCGCCTTATCATACAGCGCGCTGGCCAGAGCCACGTCTTCGAGGGCCACCCCTCCGGACTTGAAAAGGGTCCGTCCCTTTGCGGCCGCTCTGCCCGTCACCACGTCGCAGAGTTCCAGCGCGGAGTCCCAAGAAAAGGAGCCTGCATCCGCAGCGAGGATGAGGTCGCCGTATTCGTCTTTGGCCTGGGGGATGTCATCCACGACCACGGTCTGGAATGCTCGGAACGCTCCTGGTGCGACCTCGGAGTGAGCAGGCACGTTCCCTCCGCAGAGGTTCACGTGGGAGACGTCCCCGACCAGATCTTGCGTGATGAAAGGATCCTTCGCCGATGTGATGGCGGTGGCGATCTGCGCCCCTTCGAGGGCCTCCCTGACCGTACCGCACTCCCTCGCCCTGACCCCGCCCTTGGCCAGCCGCGCCACGAAATCGGCCCGGTTCCGCTGGTTGGGGCTCCACACCCTTACCTCCTCTAGCGAGGTGACCTCGCCCAGAGCCATGACCTGCGTCATCGCCTGCTTCCCCGTGCCGAAAAGGGCCAAGGTGGCGGAAGGCTTACGATAGAGGTGCTTCGTCGCGACCGCCGAAGCGGCGCCTGTCCTGTACCTCCCTAGCGCGTCAGCCCCCATGATGGCGAGCGGGGTGGAATCTGCCGAGTCGAAGAGGGCGACAATGAACTTGGCCCCCGCCTTCGAGTATGCGTAGGCCTTCAGTCCGCTCCTTCCTAGATAGGGCAGGTTAGCGTGCATGACGTTCAGGACCGAGGCGGTTCCCCTAGACCTGGTCCTCTGGGAGTTGGCGGCCTCCCCCGTCCCTTCCTTCCTGAAGGCTTCTTCGACGACCTCGACCACCTCCTTCATGTCGAGCAGTGCCTCGACGTCTCCCTCGGAAAGGAAAAGCGTCAATTCGCTTTAGGCTTCTTCTTCCTTCCTCTCTTCCGTCTCAGGGGCGCCCCATCTCCCGACCCTCGGGAGCCCCTTGGTGCGGAAGAGGGCCATCCCCTGCTGATACCTCTGAAGCTCTACCTCAAGGAACCTGACGTCAGCCATGAGAGAGGCAGTTGCCTTTTCGGCCCCTTTCTTCCCGGCGAGCTCGGCAAGCTTGGCCTTCTTCTCTTCGACCATCTTTGAAATGAGCTGTTCGTACTCGGTGGTCATGACAGGGACAGGTTTCGCGCCGCCTCGAAACTATAAAGGCGTTATCGGGGACCGGGAGCCATGCGTCCGTCGCTGTTTTCAGGAGGGGCACTCGTCGCCCTGATGGGGGGGGTGTTCTACATACTCGGCCTCCCCTTCGTCTTCTTCTGGAGTCTCCCGTTCGCGGCGGCCGGCGGGATAATGATCTTGGTCAGCCTCATCCTCCCAGAGGACGGGGCACCTCTGGCCCCTCCGGAGGGGTACAGGTTCTGCCTCTTCTGTTCAACCCCCGTGCCTATCGGAGACGAGAGGTGCCCGCACTGCGACGGTTACCAGCCGAGGCCGAAATGAAGGTGTACGAACGAGCCGCGGCCGACCCCCGCAAGCCCAAGGACGTCGTGACTTTCAGGGGGCACCCCAAGGTCCTTTCGGGACACCCCACGACGATCGAAGTCACCACCGAGGGGCACCTCTCGGAGAGGGGAGATTGCATAGTCGGCGTCTCGGCGGACAAGGGGTGTCTAGGGCTCAATCCTGAAGTGAAGCAGGGGCTCAGGAAGACCGGGACCCCGGTTAGCGTCAGGATCGTGGTCGGAGGGCTGTCGTATCTTGTGGCAGCGCAGGGAGACTCCAGGCTCAAGCTCACTGACCCGCAGGACATCGTCATCAGGAAGAGCGACTTCGTAAGCGAAAGGACGCTTGCGCTGCGCGCCGACTCCTCAGCCAGGGACCTGCCGCGGGAGATGATCCGCGCGCTTAGGGACCCGGAGACGAAAGGAAGGCTCGAGATAGAGGTGGGCTGAGGTGGCCGAGTACAAGGCCGTGGCCTACACCATGCAAGCCCTGGTCAAGTACCATGGGCTCACAGATTGGAAGCTCCGGCTACCTTACCACGACAGCATCTCGGTCAACACGACTTCGATGAAGACCGAGGCCACGATATCCGATTCCAGGGGAGGCGGGGTGTTCATAGAAGGGCGAGGGAACGCCTCGGCCAACGCCAGGCTGCAGGGGGTCGTCGAGCGACTGGACCCCTCGAAACGGGCCACCGATTTCCGCATAGACAGCCGGAACGTCCCGTCGGGGAAGGCGAAGGGGATAGGTTACTCGTCCTCGGCAGGGGCGGCCCTGACCCTGCTCAGCCACAGGCTGCTGGTAGGCGGAGCTCCTGACCTGGTGGACCTTTCGAAGGCCGCGCGCCTCTTCGCGGCTTCGGCGTCCAGGTCGCTGGTAGGGGGGTTCTCAAGGCTGTACGCGGGGAAGGACGACGAAAGCACCTATGCGGAGAGGTTCGCCGACCAGAAGACCATGGATCTCCGAATGGTGATCGTCCCTCTTCCATCGAGGGTCAGGACGGAGGACGCGCACAGAGAGGTGCTGACTTCGCCCTTCTTCAAAGCCAGGGTCGAGTCGGCTCAGAGAAGGTGCGAAGAGATGCAGAAGGCCATCTTGGGGAACGACCTTGACCAGCTGGGGAGGCTGGCGGAGCGGGACACGCTGGAGCTGCACGCGCTGACTATGACCGGCGACAGCGGGCTTGTCATCATGACGGAAGACTCGGTAAGGATAATCAGGAGGGTAAGGGAGCTCAGGGAAGAAGGGGCGAAAGCCTACTACTCGATGCAGACGGGGCCGTCGGTGTTCATCAACACTTCCGAGAGGGACCAGGAAAGGGTGATGAAGGCGGTCCAGAAACTGGGGTACAGAGCCTATCCCTCAGAGGTCGGAGGGGAGGCGAAGATCCTCTGAGCAGGAACGTCAAGAGCGTCAGAGAGTACCTCGGAGGGCTCGAACAGTCGAAGGGAGAGAGGGAAGATCAGGTGAAGGCCGGGCTGGAGCTGTACGTAGACCTCTGGGAGAAGGCGATAAAGCGGGGGGTCGTCGGAGAGGCCGACGCCATCGACGAGGCCCTTGCGAAGATAGAGCGGGCAGGTGGGCTCCAGAAGGCTGCGGGGGACTAGCGGATCGCTTCGCCGCCGTCCAGCGCTATCACCTGACCGGTGATGAAGCTCGATTCCCCGCTCGCCAGGAAGAGCGCCAGGCTGGCAGCTTCGGAAGGCTTCCCGAACCGGCCGAGCGGTATCGCAGCCCTGTAGGACTTCGCCTGTTCCGGGCCCAGCCAGTCCACCCAGGTGGTCTCCATCGAGCCGAACGCCATGCAGTTCACCCTGACCTTGGGTGCGAGCATCTTGGCGAGCATCCTCGTCATGGAGACGACCGCCCCCTTCGCGGACGCGTAGACCAGCCCTTCCGTGTCTCCGACCAGGGCCGGGATCGACGCGACGTTGACTATCGAGCCGCCCCGCTTCATGAGGCTCCGGGCGCCTTTGGCGCATAGGAAGGTCCCGAAGGTGTCTACGGCGAAGACCCGCCTCCACATGTCCAGGGTCGTGTCTTCGATGGCGAGGTTCCAGAGAGCGCGGTCTGCGAGCCCTGCGGCGTTGACTAGTATGTCGAGCCCGCCTGCCCTCCTACCCACCTCCGAGAACATGGCCTCGACGCTCGAAGGGTCGGACACGTCTGCGTGGACCACTGAGGCCTCCCCACCCCTCCTGCGGATAGCTTCCAGGACGGGTTCGGGGTGCCTTTTCCCCCCACGGTGGTTGACGAACACGGTCGCCCCTTCACCGGCGAAGCGCCTCGCGATCTCCGCGCCTATCCCCTGGGATGAGCCGGTCACAAGGGCCCGCTTGCCCTCAAGACTCATTCGGCCGCTGTAGATGGCTCCATGTCTTAAGGGTTCGAGGCTAGGGGCGGGGGGCCCGGTCCCTCGCCGTGGCTCCGGCGTTGTACTGCTTCAGGAACCGTATGTTGAAGAGCGAAGCCTTGGCCGAGTTCCTCACCATTTCGTCCGCGTCAGACTCCGCCTTGACCAAGACCCCCTCGGAGTCCGCGCTCCCCACCGAGCCCAGCGCTGCCGCAGACTCGTGCCTCACGATGGGGTCCCTGTCGTTGAGCACCGCCTCTTCCAGGGCCCTATTCCCCTCGGAGAGCCCTATCTGCCCCAGGGAGAACGCGGCTTCGTGCCTGACGAGCGGGTCAGGGTCGTGAAGCAGGACGTCGCCCAGGGCAGGGACCGACTTCTCTCCTCCCACCTCCGCAAGGATGCACACCGCGTGGACCCTGAGGACCAGGCTGGGCTCCTCTGCCAAGACCTTTATGAAAAACGACTCGTCTTTCCTCTCCCACGCTTCTTCCATCCCCTTCATCACCAGCATGGCATGGGGTTCGTCTTCGACCACGGTCCTCGTGTACATCATTCCGAGTCGGAGGCGTTCGGGCTATAAACAGCGCGGAGTGGCACGCGTTCCGGGTCTACGGGATCAGTAGGACCTTCCCTAGCACTTCTCTCGATTCCACTATCTCGTGCGCGCGCCGCGCCTCGGCAAGCGGCAGCTCCCTGTAGATGGAAGGCCTCAACTTGCCTTCGGCCGCCAGCCTGAGTACCTGTTCGACGTCTCCTTTCGACTGGCCGTACACGCCCATGATGCTGAGCTCGTCAGAGTAGACGCGGCGCACGTCGACCTCGGACTTTGGCCCTGAGGTCAATCCGAGGGCGACCATCCTTCCGCCTCTGGCGAGGCAGTCTAAGCTCTTCGCCCAGGTGTCCCCTCCCACATGGTCGAACACTACAGAGGCGCCGAGCCCGTCGGTAAGGGACCGCACCTCTTCCGCTATGTCGTGGGACGCATAGTTGACGACGTGGTCGGCCCCGAGAGACCTGACGAAGTCGGCCTTCGAGTCGCTCCCCACGGCCGCGATCACTCTGGCGCCGAGATGCTTGGCTATCTGGACAGCGGCATGCCCCAGACCTCCTGCCGCGCCCCACACCAGGACGACGTCGCCGTCGCCGACCTTCGCCTTCCTTGAAAGCCCGTTCCAGGCGGTGCCGAAGTCGACGGGCATCGCAGCCGCGGTCTTCGGGTCTAGGCCTCTGAGGGGGATCAGGTTCGCCAGGGGGACCTTCACGAGCTCGGCGTATCCGCCGTCGGTCGCTATGCCGACGAAGCCCCTCCTCAGGCATAGGCTCGGGGAGCCTCCGCGGCAGTAGACGCAGGACCCGTCTGACAGCACGGGATAGACCACGACCTGTGACCCCGCCTCGGCAGCGTGGGGGCGGACTGCGGCCACCTCTCCTGCGACGTCTGTCCCGAGGGTGTGCGGGAGGGAGGTCTTGTACCTCCCGGTGCGGGCCCAGATATCGATCCTGTTCACGCCTGCTGCGGCTACCCTGACGACCGCCTCCCCTTCGGAGGGCTCGAGGTCGGTGACCTCGTCCTGGGAGAGGACGTCGGGCCCGCCCGTCTTGTGGTACCGGATTGCCTTCAACTGATGTGAGGACCGGAAGCTGGGTACTTATGTATCAGGCGGCCTGAACGCCCATGATCTCCTTCCTCGGAAGGACCAGGCTCCAGACGGCCACGATCGCAAGGTTGACTGCTAGCGCTATCAGTCCGATGTAGAGCAGGCCCCATGGGTTGACCGCGTAGGTCGACGAGTACAGGATTCCGAAGCTGTTCTTCAGCTCCACCAGATATATCCCGACGAACTCCCCTGCCAGCAGGCCCACTATGAGGGAGTGCTTGTTCATCCGTCTGAAGAAGAGGCCCAGGAACACAGCCGGCATCGTCTGGACGATTATTATCCCCCCGAGGAGCTGCAACTGTATGGCGTAGGTGCTCGCCACCACGAAGACGAAGGCTAGCGCGATGAACTTGAAGACCACGGACGCCCATTTGGAGATGGTCGTCTCTCCCCTGGGGGTGAGGTTTGGCTTGAACTCCTTGATTATGTTCCTGGTGAGCAGATTCGCCTGGGATATCGCCATTATCGCCGCGGGGACCAGCCCTCCGATGAAAATCCCGAGCAGCGCCACCCCCGCGAACCAGCTCGGAAGGGTGCTGAGTATCATCGCCGGGACTACGAGAAGGCCCTGGGTGACCCCCGTCCCTGCGAGCGGAAACTGCTTGAGGAAGGTCTGTGCTGCGGCGTTCCCCCACGCGAGCACCCCGAACATCGCCAAGGCTCCGAGCCCGAGGCCGTAGAACGGGAGGAGCGAAGTGCTCTTCCTCACTTTCTCCGGGTCCTGTGCACTCAGGACCCCGTTGATGGCGTGAGGATACAGATAGAGCGCGACGGCGCTGATAAGGAAGGTGCTCCAGTACGCGTTGATGAGGACGGCAGGAAGGGTCGGATACACTTCAGGCGCCTTGCCGGCGTTCAACCCAGGGTAGGGAGAGAGGCTGGTGGTCGCGGTGTGGAATGCGGCCCCGAAGCCGCCTGAGGAGACGACGACGGCGAGGACCGCGATGATTCCCAGGAATATGAGCAGGTCTTTCATCACGGCTGTGAGAGTGACGCCTCTGAGACCGCTCGTGTATGTGAAAGCGGCCAGGACGATGAAGGAGATTATGAGCGAGACCTCGGCTATCGTGGTCACGTCCCCTATCCCCGCTAGCATCGCGGCCAGAACAGCCTGCATCCCCACTATCTGGAGCGCGATATACGGGAGCTCCGCTATGATCCCTACGACGGCGACCAGCATAGCGAGGGTCCTGCTGTCGAAGGTCCCCCTGACGAAGTCCGCGGACGTGATGTACCCGTGCTCATGAGAGACTTTCCACATCTTCGGCATGACCACTATCGCGATGCCGAAGGTCAGGGCGACGTAAGGGACGGCGAAGAAGTACAGCGAGCCTGTCCCGGGCAGGTTATGGAAGCCCGCGTAGACGCCAGAAGGCACCGAGATGAAGGTGTAGGCGGTGTAGAGGTCTGCCCCCACGAGGAACCACACGAGGCCCGTCCCGAGCCGCCTTCCGGCCAGAGCCCACTCGCTCAGGTCGCTCATGTCTCCCCTCCTCCATCTGCCTCCGTAGAAGCCCAGGAAGACAAACACCACGAAGAGCGCCAGGAACGCTACGATTCCGTCTATCGCCAGCATCTAGGACTTCCTCCCCAGAAGATTCGCCGCGATGAAGAACAGGACCCCGCATAAGACCAGCCACACCATCTGGTACCACCAGAAGAAGGGCACCCCGCCCCACATCGGGTTCGCTATGTCGTACGTCTGAACTGGAAGAAGAAAGACGAACGGGATGATGATAAGGACCGCTGCGACGATGTCCTTGAACCTCACGCGCAGCCAGACTGGGTGTAATCTGGCGATATAAGATTCAGGGGCCCCTGCCTGGCCGAGTGTAAACTTCGACTATAGCCGAAGTTTTGGGCGCGAGCTCCCTCCCGACCAAGAGGGGTTGCCGGGAGGAGACAGGCCAGTCTGTCCAGACATGTCCTCGCCGCGTCCGGTGACAGCGGGGCCCGCGCCGGTCCCCGCTCAGCGTCTACTGAGGCACCCGCGGATTCTGGTCAGCCCTTCCTCGATCCTTTCCCCGCCTTCGGCGCAGAAGACAAGCCTCAGGTGCCCCTCCCCCGACGGCCCGTACTTCACCCCGGGCATGGTCCTCACTCTGGCGTCCCTCAACAGTCGAGCGCACAGGGCGACGGAGTCCCTTGAGTAGGCCGAGAAGTCAGGGAAGACCTCGAACCCCGCGCTGGGGGGCTCGAACCGCACGTCCTCCAGCTCTGAGAGCCCCCGGATCATTGCGCGCCTCCTTCTGTCGAGCTCTTCCACCATGGAGGAGACGAAGGAAGCACAGTCGTTCAGGGCCCTGGCCCCCGCGTACTGGATGGGGTAGCTCACCCCACCGTTGAGCTCGAATGAAAGGCGCTTGATGGCGTCGGCGCGCGCCTTGTCTGTTACGACGTATCCGAGGCGCCACCCCGTCATGGCGTAGGCTTTCGAGAAACTGTTGACCAGGAACGTGCGCCCGCGAAGCTCTTCGTCGTCCGAAGGAAAGGGGGCGAACCCAGCGCCGTCAAAGAGTATCCTGCTGTAGCATTCGTCGAGGAGAAGAGAGAGTCTCTCTTCCTCCCTGAGGATGCCGCTGAGCGCGTCGACGTCCTTCCTGCCTAGGACCGTCCCCGTGGGGTTGTTCGGGTTGCAGACGTAGACCATCCTCGTCCTCTCTGAGATCGCCGCCCTTACAGCGTCTGTGTCGAGCCTCCACCCTTCGCTTTCCAGGAGGGGAACCAAGACCGGGCGGACCCCGAATATCTCGAGCTTCTCGATGAGCGCGTTGTAGGTGGGCTGAGGGACGATCATCTCGTCCCCCGGCTTCATGGCCGCTTGTATCGAAAGCGACAGGGCCTCCTGGGCTCCGTGCGTGATGCACACTTCGTCTGCAGGGTCCAACTCCAGGCCACGGTCCTCCCCATAGAACGCCGCGATCGCTTTCGGGAGGACGAGCTCGTCGAACCCCTTCGCCGGAAAGTAGTGGGTACACCCCGAGTCGACAGCGAAGTTGAAAGCGTCGACGATCCTCCGGTCGGTGGGAAACGCAGGGTCAGCCACCCACATCGAGATGACTCCATCGGCGCTCTCCGCCCTGTCCAGCTCTGACAACGCCTCCGAGGAACGGCCGGCCCATCTATATCTTCGTCACCCCCCGGGCACTGGTCATGCGGACATTCGAGGAGCTTGTCGCTGAGGCGGACGCCGCACCCTTCGCGGGGTGGGACTTCAGGTTCCTCGATGGGAGATACCTGGAAGGGAGGTTCTCATGGGACTACAGGAAGATGCTCGCCCAGATGCTGGCTAACGCCAGGTCATATCTCGACCTCGGGACGGGCGGGGGCGAGCTCGTCTCATCGCTGGGCCCGCTCCCGGCGCGGTCCGTGGTCACGGAAGGGTTCGCGCCTAACGCGCACGTCGCACGCAGAGAGCTGGGACCGCTCGGCGTGGACGTCGTGGTCTCTTTCTGCGACGACAACTCCGCCAAGGGGGAGCAGCGCGGGAGCCTCCCGTTCCAGGAGGGGGCGTTCGATGTCGTCAGCGACAGGCACGAAGCGTTCGTCGCGTCAGAGGTGGCGGCGGCGCTCCGGCCTGGCGGGACTTTCATCACGCAGCAGGTCGGCCCAGACAACGACGTGGAACTGGCTAGGCTCGTCGGAGAAGGAGACGGCCAGGGGGAAAAGTGGGACCTCGACGAAGCCGTGAGGCAGGTCAGGGGAGCGGGCTTGCGCGTGATCGGGAGCGGGGAGGAGACGGTCCGGTCCCGCTTCCTCGACGTAGGAGCCCTAGCGTACTACCTGAAGACGGCGGGACCCCTGTCGTTCAAGGAGATGGACCGGGGCGCGTTGGAAGGGAGCCTCAGAAAGGCCGACTCGGAGATAAGGGCCGAGGGCGCTTTCCAGGTCAGCACGTCTAGGTTCTACCTCGTCGCCGTGAAAGCGAGGGAGCATCCGCCCATCGGGCAGGTGAAGCCCTCCCCGAGCCGCAGCCGTAAGAAGCGGACTGAACGCGGGCCTGGTGGGATTCGAACCCACGGCATGCTGGTTAAGAGCCAGCCGATCTAGGATTTCCTCTCTAACCTGGCTTCTCGCAGAGATCCTCTGCACTGAGCCACAGGCCCTCGGAATCCGGCGCTTTGCAGACCGATTAAAGTCTTACTAGATGAGGGCGCAGTTTGCACCTCGGTCGAATGATTTCGACGGATTTCCGAATCTGGTGCTGCGGCGTGATCCCGAGTGTGTAGACACATCCTTGTCAGAGAGCCTGTCGGTGAGAATTCCGAGCTTCGTAAGTTCGTCTCGAATCCGGTTCATGAGTGTCTTGAGCCTCATGCGGATCTGAATTACGAGCAATTTGTCGTAGGCTCGCGCGTGGTGACGGTACATCTTCGATTACCTCCTGTAGATGGTCCACTCCGCGTGATAAACGCCGGGGATGAGTGGCACCACTAGCCCGAGCCTGAGAATTTCGCTGGGGATTGAAGCGCCCCTCTTCGCGCCCACAGGAAGGCCAAGGCCTTCGAGACACTGAACCAGCTTCTTGCTTGTGTAGCGAAGACGCGTCTTGTTGTCACTTCGGAGGCACAAAGCCCATCAAGTTGGAGTGCAGAGTCAACTGTCGGCTTGACGAAAGCCTCGTAGTGCCAGCACTCGGCAGGATGAGCAGTAAAGGCTACGATGTTAGCAAGACTGTGCCCGGACCAAATTCGACTGGCGCATCCGTCACCGATATTGGCCCCGATTACTTCGGCCAGTTCTGTTAATGGAGACGACCATTACAACGGCGCAGAATCAGTCGACTTACAGATTCAGACAACTGAAGATAAGCGGACGTCGAACGAGGAGGGGTCGGTGGAAGCGTTCAAACCGTCCATGGCTAGCCGTCGTCCCAGAAGCGAAATAACAAGGGCTTGCGATGCTCTTGTCATGGGTCGCCTCTCCTTCGTCGGCCTCGGCCTGGGCGCAAGGGGGATCACCCTGCGAGGGGTCGACGAGATGGTCGACGCAGACGTCGTCTATCTGGAGTACTACACGACCCCGCACGAGCCCCAGCTCCTGAAGCAGGTGGAGAGGGCGGCGGGGAGGGGAATCACAGTGGTAGACAGGGAGTTCGTGGAGGACGGCGGAAGGATCCTGGAGGAGGCGCTGTCCAAGAAGGTGGCCCTCGCGGTCTTGGGGGACCCGATGATAGCCACCACGCACAACGAGCTCCGCGTGAGGGCGGTCAGGCAGGGACTAGAGACCAGAGTGATCCACTCGGCGACCATCGCCTCTGCCGCCGCGAGCGCGTCGGGGCTCCATTCATACAAGTTCTCGCGGACCGTCACGGTGACCAGGGACTCGGTGGGAAAGCTGACGCAGGCATACCATATCATTCATGAGAACCTCCTAGAAGGGGCGCACACCCTGCTGCTGCTGGAGTACGACGTCCAGAGCGGGGAAGGGGTCGCCCCGGCGGACGCGATCGCGGGGCTCCTCCTCGCCGAGGGGAACTTCAAACGAGGGGTGGTCAGCGAAAAGACGCTCGGGCTGGTGCTCTCCAGGCTCGGACGGGAGGACGAGGGGCTGGCCGCCGGAAGCTTCGAGGCGTTGGCGAAGAAGGACTTCGGGGAGCCGCCGCACTGCGTAGTGGTTCCTGGCAACCTCCACTTCACCGAAAAGGAGGCCGTGTCGGCGTTCTTCTCGGTGGTGGAGTCCGACCTCAGAGGGAACTCCGACGGCGTGTCGAGGACAGCCCAGACCCTGGTCCCCAGGTACGTCGCAAAGACGAAGAGGGCGCTGGCTTCGGTGAAGTCGAAGCTGGGGACGGAATACGAACATGTGCTGGAGAACGCCGAGCTTTACATGAACGACGCAGAGAGCTTCTTGGCGAACGGAGAGGACGAGATGGCCATGCTGAGCATCGGATATGCCGAAGGGCTTTTGGACTCCCTGTCCTTCGCGGGGACCGTCAAGATTGACTGGTGACGCATGAACAGCAGGCACGTCCTGGCGGCCATATTCTCCGCTTCCCTCCTCGGGAGCGCCCCCGACCCCCGCGGCCTGGGGCGAAAGCTCCACCTGAGCACGAGCGAGGCAGAGCGCGAGCTCGCCGTCCTTGAGGAGCGGGGGCTGGTCAGGACAGATGGCGGGAGAGCCAGTCTCACCGAGAAGGGGAGGAAGTCCATCAGGGTGGTCTTCATCGGCGGGGGGTTCGAAGTCATACACTACGGACACGTCTACACGATAGAGAAGGCGAAGAGCCTCGGAGAGGTCCTCGTGGTCTCCGTCGCCAGAGACAGCACCATCAGGAAGAGGAAGGGGAGAGAGCCGATCGTCTCGGAGAAGGACAGGGTCAGGTTGCTGTCGGCCCTCCGGAGCGTCGACGCGGCGATACTAGGAGTCGAGGGAGACATCTACGTCACCCTGCAGAAGGTCGCACCCGACGTGGTCGCGCTGGGCTACGACCAGTACCACATGGAGGGCGACATCAAAGAAGAGGCGGCGCGAAGAGGGTTGAAGGTCAGAGTCGTCCGCCTTGACTCCCCCTATCCTGACATCAAGACGAGCAGGCTGCTGAAGGAGTTCTAGGCACGCCCGCCCGCCAGCTTCTTCTCAAGGCGGGACATAGATATGCTCACCGACTCCCGCCCGAGTTCCACGGCTAGGAGCCCCCTGGTGTCCTCGACCAGCATCCTTGCCACGTCTATCTTACGGCGGGCGCCGTTCACGACGTGGTCATAGACCGCCAGCGGCGAGCAGGCCGAGTAGAGCTCCTCCATGACCTCGAAGTATCTCTTCGCCCTCGCTAGCTTCCTCCGCAGGATGGAGTCGAGCACTAGCCTCTTCAGCTCCCCTACCGTGTCGAGCAGCCCTAGGAGATACGCTTCAGGAGAAGCCCCCAGGCTCTCCATGGACGGCACCGCCTTCCCTTTGGCGAGGGACACGACGGCTGACGCCTCGACTACTTCCGCTTCGGGAGAGACCAGGTAGCGGGACAACGAAGGGTCTGAGGACTTCCTCAGCTCGTTCATCAGAGCCCTTGCCTTCGCCAGCTCCCTTTCGCCCTCCTTCAGCTTTCCCGTGTGGACGCTGATGATCGCCCTAGAAGAGGCGGATATGACGTCTCTGGTGTCCTTCAGGACCCTGTCGCGACGCTGCAGCTGGTCGGAGAAACGGGCCTCCATCGCCTTCAGGGACTTCTCGACCTCGTCCAAGTCTGGCCCCGCCCGCCGGCCCGGTCGTCATAAGCTTACCCTTCGGGATGAGTTTCTGCAGACCTCCCCCACGGGACGCCTGGGCCCAGAACACGTTTACATGCTTCTGAATCGGGCCCGCTTCCCGGTGCCCAACCGCAACTATCAGTCCGGTCGGTCAAGGGAATACAGGGCGATGAACGCGCTCAGGAAGGACGGCTGGATGGTCTCGCGGAGCGCGGCGTCCCACGGCGCGGTAGACGTGTTCGCGGCGAAGGGAGGCAAGGTCCTGCTCATCCAGGTGAAGAGCGGCAAGGCGAGGGCGACCAAAAGGGAGCTCGAGGAACTCGCGGAGTGGGGGAAGAACGCGAAGGCGGAAGCCGAAGTGTGGTACTTCAAGGGGGGGAAGGAAATGGTGAGGAGGAGGATATATGCGCCCAGGGGGAGCGGCGACTGAAGGCGAAGTGCTACTTCTGTGATGCGGAGCTGGAGGTCGTCCTGCACACCTTCAAGGTCGGGCCCAGAGAGGAGCCCGTCTGCGAGGAATGCCACGTGAAGACCGTCAACAGGATGAGCGCGAAGGCAGAGGAAGACTCCAAGGCCGGCTCAGGCTGAAGCACAGGCCCGTTTCAGCTCTCGTATCAGAGTGGAACACTCGGTGAACCTCTCCTCGTCCTCTTCCTTCCTGTAGCAGTCCAGCGCCCTCTCGTAGACCGAAAGGGCGCTTAGAGCCTTGATTGCGGGGGTGACCGTCGGCTCTGAGAGTATGAGTTTCCCAGCGGTTTCATACCACCCGGCGGCGTCTTCATACTGCTCCAGCTGGTAGAAGCAGCTCGCTATCGATTCGCAGGTCTCCACCTTCTGAGGGGATGACGAGAACTTCTCGAACTGTTCCTTCAATATGTAAACCGCGGCGTTGCCGCTGCGCATCCTGTCGACCCTGAACCCTTCGGAGAAGTCGCGCACGCCCCGAGCAGCGGCCGTGCGCCCTAAGTGCGGGGTGCTCTAGTTTTTTTGAGCCGGCAATCAAAGTCCGGCAGGCGTCAGCGGCGCTGGGTCACGGCCTGGGCCGCCTCCCTGAGTTTTCTCCTGGCGAGGGCCTCCCTGAAGCGTCTCTTCTCTATGGGAGTGGTCGGGGAGAGGGGAGGGATGGGGGTGGGCTTCCCTTTTTCATCGAGGGCGACATAGGTCAGAAAACAGGACCCAGTGTGGGTCCCCCTGCGGGTGGACGGGTCGACCGCCTCTATCCTGACCCCGATTTCCATCGATGTTGTCCCGACGAAGTTCACCGCCGCCTTCAGCATGAGGAGGTCCCCCACGAACACGGGGGCGTAGAAGTCCATCCTGTCGATCGAGGCGGTGACCACGTTCTTCCCCGCGTGCCGCCAGGCCACGATGGCGGCTATCTCATCCATATACCTCATTATCGCCCCGCCGAAGACGTTCCCCAGCACGTTGGCGTCGGTGGGCATCATCAGCCTTGCTGTCGTCATCTCAGACTCCGACGGCTTCTTCATTGCAGGGCTCAAGTCAGGGCCTTCCTGTCCAGTGGAACTTGATAAACGTGAATCTGCCGCTGTGTGCGTGTGGCTCTGGAGGTGAAGCAAATCCCGGTAGGCCCCATGTCCAACCTGGTCTACCTCGCCGTGGATACGACGACGCGGGACGCGGTGGTCGTCGACTCGGGGTGGGAGACGGGGCCCATAGAAAAGGCGGTGGCCGAGTCTGGCGCCCGGGTGCAGTACATAGTCGCCACCCACGGACACTTCGACCACGTGTCTACCATGGAGGAGCTCGCCGGGAAGGTGGGAGGGAAGCTGGTGGCCCATGAAAGCTCCGGGGCGAGATACGACCTCAAGGTCAGGGACGGAGACCTGCTCGAGGTGGGCCGGGCGGCTCTGAGAATCATCCACACGCCGGGGCACACCGAGGACAGCATCTGCGTCTATGGAGGGCGCGAGGTCTTCACCGGGGACACGCTTTTCGTCGGGACGATCGGGAGGTTTGACCGGGAGAGGGCGGGCGCGATGTACTCGAGCCTCCACGACGTCATCTTCAGGCTCCCGCCGGAGACGGTCCTCTACCCCGGGCACGACTACGGGGAAGTGAGGTCGAGGACCTTGAGAGAGGAGCGGGAGTCGAACCCATATCTTGGGGCGCGGGACGTCGGGGAGTTCACCTCCGCCTTCGCGTGAGGATGGACCGGAGAAGGTCCACGGCAACGTTCCCTCCGATGATTACGAGCCCCACCCTGTCCCCCGGTTCTCCTCTCAGCGGTCCCTTCATCGCGGCAAGAGGGGGCGCTCCCGCGGGCTCTGCCAGGACATGGGAAAGGGAGAGGGGGCCGAAGATGGCGTCTTCGATCTCCGTGTCGTTCACGAGGTCGATCTTGTAGACGAACCTCCTTGCAGCCCCGAAAGTGACCTCCCCCGGGGCGGCCGCCTGCATCCCGCCGGCGACGGTCCGGCCCGGGTCGACCCTGGGCACCTTACCCCGTTTCACAGGCGCTTCGTCGTACCCTTCCCCTGCCTCGGGGCTGTCGCGCCCTGCGCCTCGATGGCGACAAGCTTCTGTGAGTTCACGTCCTCCGGGACGCAGATGGTCGCCGACGTCCCGAAGAGCCCGGAGGCGTAGGCAATCGCCAGCCCGTGGTTCCCTGAGGACGCCACGATCACTCCCCTCTTGAGGTCGGCAAGGCTCGGCAGGGAAGGAGGGGTCAGCCGAACCATTTCTCCAGTGTCTCGGACTGGGCCGCCTTTGTAGACTGTACCCTGGCTATGGCCGCCTCCACCCGGTCTCTAGAGAAGGAGTGCTCCCCCACTAGGAAGGAGACCACCCTTTCCCTGTCGAGGGGTTTCCAGACCGGCTGTACCCGCTTGATTGACGGGGCGTCGAGGTATAGCTTCCTTATCGCCGCGTAGTCGACCCCTTCAAGCGGCTTGCTGAGCTCTCTGACTTCTTCGAGCTTTCCATACTTCTTCAGGTACTTCAGGGCGGTAGCCGGACCGACCCCCTCGAACCCGTCCGGGTTGAAGTCCGTCCCGAGGAGTATGGCGTAGTCGACGAGCTGCTCTCGGGTCAGCCCAGTCGACTCGAGCACGGACGACAGGGTTATCCTTTCGGGCACGATGTTGATCACGATCCCCTTGCTCGGGAGCCTCCTCTTCCCCGAGATCGTGACGTTGCGGACGAGGACGGGGGCGCCGAACACCAGTGAGTCGTGGTCCTGGGACGCGACTGCGCCCACCGACCCTTCTATCGCCATGACCGAAGCCTGCGCCTCCCCCTCTGACGGCGCATCCACCCAGGGGATCCCCATCGCGTCCAGGAGCTCTTTGGCGTCAGCGACCATGTCCCGCCTGAGGACGGTGGAGGCCTCGGCGTACTTCCTGGCCTGCGCCACCTCTCCCGCCTGCAGGGCTCGGAGATACTGGTCCTTCGCTTCGCGCCTCGCTTCGGAGCGGCGCCTGATCTCCTCCATCTTGAGCTCTGGAGGCTTCCCGTCGAAAACGTAGACCAGCTTCATTCCCAGCTCTAGCAGGTTCACGTTCCTGTAGAAGAGGCCGGAGATGTGCGAAGTAACCCTCCCCTGGGAGTCCTTCAGGTGACCCCCATCCATGCCTCGGATTATCGCCAGGAACTGGTAGAGGGTGTTGTAGCCGTCCACCGCGAGCTTCCACCCGGATATGTCTTCCAGCTGTATCTTCTCGCGCGGAATCGAGTCCCCGAAGTCGACGCCCACGCTTTAGCTCGTCCCGGCCCGGCCGATATATCGGTTAGGTCACTCGGCCGTGCGGGGCATACGAAGCTCCTCTAGGGGCTTCTCCTGGAACTCTATCCTCCTTTTGTCCTTGGACACCCACCTTATGGAGATGAGGCCGAGGATTTCAAGCTGCATGAGCACCTTGTCGATCTCGTTCGGAGAGCATTTGCTCCCGTTCTTGTTCATCGCCTCCAGGAGTTCGGAGTCGGTCGCGTTCTTCTTCTCCTTGATCCACTCGAAGGCTGCATATCTGAGAGGGTATCTCATGAAGTCCACACCGCTGTAGAAACGGCGTGCTCCGGGTGCACCCGGCGGTATAAAAGGTATCAGTCGACGGCAGGGTCAGGACGGCGGCTGTGGCGGGAGCTTGCTGGACATCCGGCTCACCCCTGTCACCTCGTACTGGCTCACGAGCGGCGCCTTGGAGACAGCGTCTTCGATCCTGTCGACGACGCCTTCCTCTTCCGGCGCGACCACGTCGACGATGACGGCCGACAGCCCGAAGGCTATGGGCTCGACCCTCTGGCTCCTGATGCGGGCAGGCTCCGGGAGGTTGGCTGCGACCGAGTCGGTGAGCTTCTGAAGGTCGGTCGCCGGGTCCTCTGGGAGGAGCTTGATTCTGATCAGGTAGGAACCCAACGGGCGCGCCACCTAAGGCCCTTCGAAGCCGCAGTTGACGCATTTGTATCTTCTGGAGAACTTCCTGCATTTTTCCGAGCGCCAGATGACCGTTTCGTGGCAGTTGGGGCAGCTGAAGTGGACGGCCCTCTCGGCAGGCTTGATGGGCCTGTTGCATGAATTGCAGAGGGGGAGCGTCACCGTGCCCTGGGACATTTCTTTAGGTCCCCTCGGGACCCGACAGATATAGGTTGCTGAAACGGGTTCTGTTATCTCTTCGGGTGCTCGTTCTCCCTGTTGACTTTCGGGTGTTCAGTCTGTCGAATCAGACAACAAGTGGAACGCACCCGACGTATAGGCCGCCCTGCCAGTACATATCCCCGAATCCAACGAGCCAGCAACTCAGCGATGCTTGATAGTGGATATAGCCACTCCCCGCCACCCCGAACATGGCCGCCCCGCCAGGGGATGTTTCGCTTATCACCGGAGCCCCAAAGACGAACGCTGCGACAAGGACTAGCCCGACAGCGAGCACCATCCTTTGTTTCCCTTTCATGACGTATCTATGGCCCGTAGCGTTCAAGAACGCGTATAGTTCTATCGTCTAGAACGCCTGCACAATGTCTTCCCCCGAAGGTTAACAGTCCTTGACACCACCCGAAGAGCTAACAGAGCCCTGAAACGGGGCGGGTCTCACCCTTCCGCGAGGAGTGACCTGACCTCTGCCGAAGCCACGACCCTGGCGATCCTGAGAAGCCCTCCCACTCCCAGGGCGCCCAGCAGAGCGGTCGCGTGGAAGTCGAAGTCGGTCTGCGAGAGCCTCAGGACCAGCTTCGGGGT
>JAKACC010000086.1 GCA_021796515.1 archaeon
ACCGTGGCCTCCCAGCAGGGTCCCCAGGCTCCGGCCGGGACGAGCAAGTTCTGTCCCAACTGTGGAAGCCCTGTCACGGCAGGCTCGAAGTTCTGCAACAGCTGCGGGACCAAGCTCTAGGTGGTTGTGGTGTTCTGCCCAAAGTGCGGCGCGCAGCTCCCCGATGACGCGGGATTCTGCTACAAGTGTGGAGCCAAGGTGGGGCTTGTGACCCAGCAGGCTTCCAAGCAGAGCCAGGACGTGATTGCCCCCACGGGTGCCAAGAGCCTGAAGTGCCCGAGCTGCGGCGCGCCAATCAGCCCCGCGTTCGGAGAGATGTTCGTAACCTGCCAGTACTGCGGGAGCAGCGTCTCGCTCGGGGACGATGGGTGGAAGAGCGTCGACAAGCACACCATGCTCCCCGTCAAGATTTCCCAGGAGGACGATGTCCTGAAGGAGGTCCGCGGGCTGATGGACAAGGGGCTCCTCCACAGGCATCTGCAGGAGTCTTCGACCCTGGAGGAGGCGAACCTCGCCATGGTCCCGTACTGGCTCATGCCGGTCTCTGCCAGGACGTCCCTGGTCGCGGTCGACATGGCCGCCGAGGCCGGTCAGATTGCCACCACGGCGGCGCTGGCTGGAATCATGGGAGGGGCCATGAGCAACAACAGAGGGTGGGGCGGGGGAGGAGGCGGATTGATGGGAGGAATGCTCCTGGGGACCATGATGGGAGGCGGAGGCTTCGGCGGCGGAGGCCAGGGGGCCAAGCGTGCGTATGAGATGGACAACGACTACAACTTTCCCATAGTGGGGATGAAGGCCCTGACCGATTACCAGCCCAAAGACTATCAGTTCAAGCTGGAGGATAGGGTGGTCTTCGACCAGAGCAAGGTCAAGGGGATCAAGGTGCTCAACGGAGATGTGGGGGAAGAGGTTGCGAAGACCCAAGCCAAGACCCTGGTCGACCAACTCCAGTCGGATAAGGCCCATGCCGCCCACCATATGATACAACAGCTCTCGACCCAGTCTGACGTGGGCGAAGCTGAGCTCCTTCACGCCCCCGTGTGGTTCGTCAGGTACCAGCACAAGAACGGGAAAATCGTGCTTGTGATTGACGCCAACTCCGGCGGCGTCATAAACAGCATCGGCCTTTAGAGCGCCGAACCCAGAAATAACGGTGACGCCGGCAGGTTCGCCATGGCTGAAAGAAAACAGGAAGTACCCATAAACATCCCAAGTGACGTCTGGCAGCCTCTCATGGAAATCAGGGCCCAGTTGGACTCCGAGTGCCCGGGGAAGCCCACCCCTATCGAAGAGCTCCTGCGGGAGGTCGTGAGCCACTACGAGCGGTGCGACAGAGCCGCCGAAGAAGCCGAGGACTTCTGCAAGAGGGCCCAGGCCTGGAAGAAACGCTGACCCCCAGACGGCAGCAACGCGAGCCGTTGCCCGGCCTAGCCGGGAGCTATTTGTTGAGCGGCCTGAACTCGAAGCCGCATTTGACGCACACCCTCATCCCCGGCGCGTCAGTAATCACCTGTCTTGTCATGCACCTGGGACACTCGACCGACATGCTTGCGTGCTTGATTGAACCGGAGTGCTCCGCTCGTACCTTGTTTATGGCGTCGCTGTAGGCGTCGCGCCTGAATCCCCTGGCCATGGGTATGTGCAGGCCCTCCTCCCAGAAAAAGTTGTCCTATTTGACCTCGTCCAGCGTGAAGGTGAACCTGGCCCCCGCAAACTCGCCTGTGCTCACCCTCTCCCAGGTCACTTTGTAGGTCTTGGTGACGTTAGCCCCTATGATGCTGATCTGTTTGGGGACCTCCGAGAAGAGCTTCTCCACCTTGGCAGGGTCCTTGGTGAAGATGAGGCTCCTCCTCCGCTTCATCAGGTACTTCACCGCCACGTTCTGGTGGGCATGCCCCTCGACCGGGATCTTCTCTGTCCCAGTGTCTATTGTGAAGGCTCTTTTCGCCATGCCTTGGACTCTGGGCAGCGTCTCCCGTGGTAAATAGCTCTGGGGTCAAGGTGAATACACCAGTAGCTCGAATGGGCGGAAGCGGCAGCGAGGCTCCAGCGCTAGGGTTTCTTGATGTTCGTGACCAGGAGCTTGAACTGCAGGGTCTTCCCTGCCATTGGGTGCTTCCCCGACTTACCGTAGGCCTTCTCAGGCGGGAGGGTGACCTCCTTGGTCTCGTTGACTTTCATCCCGAGCAGGGCCTCCTCGAACCCGCTGATCACCTGGTGTCGGCCCAAGACCACCTGCAGGGGCTTGTAGTCGCGGGCTGGGTTGAACAGCCCTGACTTTAGAGCTTCAGGCTTCATGCTGGTGTCGAAGACCGCCCCTCCAGGGAACCTCCCTACGTAGTGAACGGACACCGTGTCCCCTGCCTGGGCGCTTGCTTCGCTCATATGACTCGACCTGGCTGCAGGATGTAGTTAAGGAATGAGCCGCCCCTCGCTGTTTTCGTCTGCCAGCCAGCGTCGGTGGGGGTCCTCCGTCCCCGTCCTGTTCCGGCTTCGAGTCGCATGTGGGTGCTGGCTCGCCTTCAGGCTTCAGTGCGCCTTCAGGCTTCGGGTGCTTCGTCGGTCGAGTCCGGTGCTAAGCATGGAGCTCCACACCGCGCTCGGTCGAAGAAGGGCCCTCCGCCCTCTTACGTACCTCGGCCTTCGTGCGTTCCAACCCCCGCCTGCGCTTCTCTACCATCCCAGGACGTGGTCGTCGGACCACACCAGGCTCTGGCGAGCACAAGACTCTGCTTCTGATCCAGGGGCAGCCCGGAATATTCCCGGCCTCGCGCGTTGCAGGCGTCGACTCGGACTGCGCCCCAGGCCCATCGGCAAAGCCAACAGCGAGAGAGCTACCAGCATGTTGGTTCGTGAGCCTGTTATCCATGCTTGACTCTTGTTGCTGACAAAGAACGAATTTTCTGTTGACCACGCCATCACGGCCGAGGAAAGCCCGGCGGGCTAGAGCACCGAACCGTGCCCGCGGCCATCAACGGCTAGCCGCAGAGGTAGACCTGCTCATCCCAAGGGAGAAATCGTAGTGGTGACTGAGGTAGGCCGTGGCCGAGTCTGAAGTCCACAGGGCGATGAAATCGACGGTGAGGCTCGAATTAGAACGAGATGGGTACGCCGTGGTGGAGGAGCCGGCTCTCCCCCCGGACGAGAAGGTGCACTGGACTTCCTATAGACCCGACCTTCTGGGTTATAGGACAAATGGCGAAGAGGAGGAGCTGGTGCTAGTAGAGTGCGAAACTCGACCAAACATCAGGCGGCTCGGAGCCAAGAACTTCTCCAGCGTGTGGTTCCAGGCACATCTCTATGGCCAGGGGACGCTAAGAAAGATACTGGCTGTGCCGCAGGGTAGGCTACACGCAGTGGACATATCAGTCGAAGGAGGGTGGGAGGTCTGGGTCCTAGGAACCCACACGGTCATGGCTAGGTTCCCAAAGCCAGACAGGGCGCCTGCGGCTGACGTTTCTCGAAAGCGATAACTGTAGCAAGCGATTTATAGTCCTCAGCGACTATACCAAACACTCGTCCGGCCAGGAAAAGGATGGATTCGCGGGGACGATGAGACGCCTGGGAAAGCCTTGGCGCCTGGGACGACCCCGCGAGCGGGATGGTGGCGCGTAGAGCCGGGGTCACCCGGACTTCACGGAAGCCAGACCGAGGGCGAACCGGGGCGGCGGCAATGAAGGAACGCTACGGGGCCGCCGTCGGAGGAAAGCCACATCCCTCCTGAAAGCCGGGCGAGTCAGCCAAATATCACGTAGGGAACACCTCGAAGCGGGGGCCGATGGCGCTATTCCGGGACAGGGTCGAGGCGGGGAAGAAGCTCGGGCAGGCTCTAGCATACTGCAAGGGGGAGGGCGTCGTGGTGCTGGGGATACCCAGGGGAGGTGTCGTAGTTGCCAACGAGGTAGCTCGAGCGCTTGGGGCCCCCCTAGACGTCGTGGTCACAAGGAAGATTGAGGCGCCCGGGGAGCCTGAGTATGCCCTTGGGGCGGTCACGCAGGAGGGAGAAGTGTTGATGGACAGGCGGGCGGCAGAGTCACTGGGAGCGACCTCGTCATACCTCGACGAGCAGATTCGTCTGAAAAGGGAAGAGGTGCGGGACCGGATGCAGAGGTTGCGAGGGGACGCGCCCTACCCCGCACTGGATGGGAAGACCGTAGTGATAGTTGACGACGGCATAGCGACTGGGAGCTCGGTCAGCGCGGCAGTGATGTCGGTGAAGAAGAGGAAGCCGAAGGAGGTCGTGGTCGCCGTCCCGGTCGCCCCGGAGGACGCCGTCCAGTCGCTGTCGGAGGACGGAACGAAGGTGGTTTGCCTCTCAACCCCCGGGCCGTTCCTGGCGATAGGGGAGTTCTACGCAGACTTCGGTCAGGTGGAGGATCTTGAAGTGAAGCGTATCCTCGGCGAGAGCGCGGCTAGGCGCCGCTGAGGGAAAGTTTGCCGATGCGCCCCAGGCGGCACGGGATGAAAGAAGACGTGGCCAGGTTCAGGGACGACCTCCACCGGCTGACGGCGCGGGCCTGCGAACATGACGACCAGGCGGTGCGGACAAAGGTGCTCGAGACGGCAGACATGCTGGTGGGGCTCTACCGGAAGAACCTGGTGAAGATCAACCACTCCGCGCTTGAGCTGGTCTGCGCCAGGAGCCTG
>JAKACC010000087.1 GCA_021796515.1 archaeon
GTCCACAATGAGCGACGCCGGGTCGACCCCCGCCTGGAGCGCGATGTCGGGGACGAGCCTCCCGTCAGGGTAGGAGGGGGGAGACGTCTGGGACGACTGGTACCACGGCCTCGGCTCGAGGATGCTGACCCCTCCCGTGCTCCCACCCGCGTTCACCCCGTTGGGGACGTACGCCAGGTTGGACCAGGCAGTCTGGACCGAAGCGTTAGATCCCGGCCCCGAGGCGGAGATGTAGGTCTGGGTGCCGCCCACGGACGTCACGAAGGGAGAGGACGCCGGATAGCCGACCGTCCCTTCGGGGCCGGTGCTGTATCCGCTCCCCCCCGCGTCGCCGGAGGAGGCGAGGAACGAGATGCCTTCGAGGGACCCGAGGGCGTAGTACTGGTCCGGCAGGAGCGCCTCGAGGGTGAAGAAGGCCGTCCCTCCGAGGAGGGACGAGACGGAGTAGTACCACTCCGGGGTGCTGAAGCTCTGGGAGAGGGTGACGACCTTGTCTTCCTGGACTATCTGGGCGAGGGGGACCACGAGCGGGAGGGCCCCGTTGGAGACGTAGAGGTCTATCGCCGCCCCGGGCGCCATGGTGTGGGCCGACTCGACGTCAAGGGAGATCTCGGTGCTCCACCCTTCGGCGGCCCCGAGGTTGGGGTCGTACGGGCCCACGGGGGTGATCTTCAGGGTCGAGGCAGGGAGGCCGAACTGGGCGTCGTACTGGGCCAGGTCGGAAGCTATGGTAGGCGAGCCGTAGTAGTCGAGGATCCCGACCGTCTCACCCGCCCCTGTGCGCCCCGCCGAATACAGAGAGGTGAGGTTGTAGACCTGCTGGAGGCTCTTCATGTTCATCGTCGCCGCGGTGAAAGAGACGTTCCCGCCTGGGGCGGAGACCCCGCCATAGGCCGGCCTGGTGAAGAGGAAGGAGGCGTTGGAGGAGTAGACGTAGGCGCCCATGAAGGTCGGCCCCCCTGTGGTGGTGTAGTATGACGACGTCCCGTTCGAGTAGACGTCCACGCCGGTGTGGAAGACTGAGGCGACCTGGGACGGGGTCGCCTCGGCGACTATCACAGAGTCGAGCGCCGTCATGTCGATGGAGAACCCGTCGGACTGCAGGAAGTTCAGGAGGGCGGAGTAGGCGGCGGTGGGGAGGAACTCTGACTTCGCCTCCGACGGGGTGAGGAAGTGCCTGTAGAGCGGAGAGGCGGGGTCTGACACCTGGGTCACGAGCGAGTCGAGGACCCCCACGTTACGGAGAGGGATCGCGAACGTGACCAGGATCGGAAGGTCGCCAGGGGCAGCCCCCTTCAGGGAGAACGAAGAGGCGAACGGAGGGCGCTGGGCCGGAGGGGCGGCGGCAGGGACAGAAGGGGACGCGGCGGGGTGGACGGCGAAGGCGGGGACCCCGGCGGACGCGGCCAGCAGCAGCGCGACAAGCACAGGCGCCAGCCGGGTAAAGCTCAACATGATTGCTGCATCGGAGCGGGATTTAAGGGAATACGGACCGGCGACCGACGCGCCACCGGAAGATGTCGATGCCGGGAGTTCAGGGGCGTCCCCGGAGAAAGGCTTAACTAGATTGGAAAATCGAGTTTTTCAAGAGTTCACGAACAGATGGAAGTGAAGGTACTGGGAGCCGCCAGGCAGGTCGGCCGCTCCGCGTTTCTCGTATCCCACAAGGACACCAAGATCCTGCTTGACTACGGGGCCATGACCACGAAGGTCCCGGGGTTCCCGATGCACGTCCCGCCGAAGGGGATCAAGGGGATAGTACTTTCGCACGCCCACCTGGACCACTCTGGTGCGGCGCCGCTGCACTTCCTCGGGGGCGGCATGAAGCTCCACGCGACCCCTGTGACGTCCGAGCTTTCGAACCTCCTTATCCAGGACTTCATCAAAATATCAGGACAGTACCTGCCGTTCGAGTTCCTCGACCTGATGGCGATGAACTCCAACACGGTCAACCACGGCTACCTCGAGCCGTTCCAGGTCGGAGACTTCAACATCCAGTTCTACGACGCCGGTCACATCCCGGGGTCCGCCGTCGTCGCGGTGGAGGCAGGGAACAAGCGCCTCATCTACACGGGAGACATCAACGGGGAGGAGACGAACCTCCTCGCGGGTTCCTGGAAAAACCTCGGCGAGGCTGACATGGTGATAACCGAGAGCACCTACGCCACCGCCGACCACCCAGGCAGGAAGAAGGCGGAGGAGGAGTTCGTCGACTTCGCCAACGCGGTGGTGGAGCGGGGAGGGATACTGCTCGTCCCGGCGTTCTCCGTGGGGAGGGCGCAGGAGGTGGCCATGACCCTGGTAAGGTCCGGGTTCAAGCACCCCATAGCCATGGACGGGATGGCCCTCAAGGTGAACGGGATACTGCTGAGATACCAGGAGTTCCTCAGGGACCCTGCGGCGCTCCGGAGGACGCTCGAGACCGTACAGGAGGCGACCAGCTGGAGCCAGAGGCGGGGGCTTGTCAAGAGGCCGGGGGTCATAGTGTCGCCGGCGGGGATGCTCGTCGGGGGAGCTTCGATCTTCTACAACGAACACCTTTCGATGGACGAGAAGAACGCGATCGCAATCGTGAGCTTCCAGGTACCGGGGACCCCGGGGAGGACGCTCATCGAGAAGGGGCTGACGATCTACAGGGGGAAGCCGACCAAGGTCAAGGCTGAGGTGAGGCGCTTCGACTTTTCTTCGCACTCGGGGAGGTCGAGCCTCCTGAGCGACCTGAAGGGGATCGGCGGGTCCCCGAAGTTCCTCACGGTGCACGGAGAAGAGGAGTCGTGCCTCGCCCTCGCCCAGGAGCTCCACGACGGCTTCGGAGCGGAAGCCACGGCAGCGATGCCCGGCCAAGAGTTCACCGTCTAGCGCGACTCGGATCCTTCTGCGGCCGGCTTGATTCGCAGCCCACCCCTGGGCCCCTTTGGGGCCAGGCCCCACTGATGGCGCGGTGAGACTAAATACGCTGGGCGGCGCCCTGCCGTCAGATTGAGCGACCCCCAGGCCACCCTCCCCGAGAAGCGCGTCACCCCGCTGAACCTCCTCGTCGCCGCGGCGGTGGTTGCCGTGATACAGCTGGCGGCCCTCCTCATCACGAGCCAGAACCTCCCTGACTACCAGGCGATAGTGGCGTCCTCAGGCCCCAGCTACGCTCCTGCGGGGACGTCGGTCGGCGGCTCGGCCATCAACGCCCTCCTCCTGGTGGGCTTCGCCTTCGCGCTCACCGTCGCCCTCGTCTGGCTCCTCAGGAGGAGGATGGTCAAATCGTTCAAGGTCCTGATCTTCGGGTCGGTCGCGCTCTCCACCTTCCTCCTCACGCTCATCACGGCAGGACAGTTCGCGATCGACTACCTCCCCCCTTGGGCCTTCCTCCCAGTGGAGTATGGCGTCCCCGCGCTCCTGGTGGCGCTGGTGGGGTACACCATCTTCGTCAAGAACGTCAACTGGCTGTCGACGCTGATACTCGCCTTCGTCGGGGCCGAGGTCGGGAGCTTCTTCGCGGAGACGCTCTCCCCGTGGACCGCCCTCGCCCTCCCGATCGCCTTCTCAGTCTACGACGTCTACGCGGTCTTCAAGGGGCCGCTCAAGGCGCTCATCGGGACCGCCCCCGGGATAGCGCTCGTGGGGATGTCGATCAAGGCTGGGGAGTTCACCCTCGGGCTCGGGGACGTCGTCTTCTACACCCTCCTCCCGTCTCTCGCGCTCTTCCAGTTCTACCAGGCGTTCGGGGCCGTCCCTGCGGCCCTCACGATAGTTGCCATCGACGCCGGGATGGTCATCACGCTCTTCCTGCTTTCGAAGAGGAGGCTCCTTCCTGGGCTCCCGATCCCCATGCTGTTCGGGGTCCTCGTCATCGTAAGGTATCTGATCTAGAACTCCGCCACGGGGGTCTTGACCCCCTTCACCAGGGCGTCGGCCTCTTCCGAGGTCGTCTTGAAGGTGTAGAGCACGTCCCTGGTCCTCAGCTTCACTTTGGCCTCGTCGCCGTGGCGGGAGACCCTGATCTCCGTGGCCTGTTCGAGCAGCTTTTCGAACTGGTCTTTGGCCGTGATTTCTTTGGGCACGACCGGACCCCTCGGCGGGGCGCTTATGAACACTAGCGGCGGCCGAGCGGAGAGCCGCCTGTCCAGGACGCCGTCGTCCGAGTCAGGTCTCGGGGCGGGGAGCAGGGCGAGCCCTGACGCCTCCTACGGCGCCGGGCTAGACGCGCGTACGCTCGTCATGTGGAACGCCTGCGCTGAGCAGAGTCGCGGAGTCCTCCACTACCAAGCGAACCTCTTCACGACGTAGATCCCCGCGCACATGAGGCTCGTTCCGCTGCCCGTGTCGATTATCACCCTGTTAAGGTCGGTAGACACGGATGCGAAGTACTGCATAAGACCGAACGTTATGAGCAGCCCTCCCAGTATCATGAGGAGCGACTTGTGGAAGTCCTCCCTGACCCACCGGCCCCGCCACAGGGCTTCGTAGTGACCAAGCTCGTAGTCGATGAACAGGATGAACGTCACGAGGAGTGGGGCAAGTGGCGTCATGACAAATGCCTCCCAGACCTGCAGGATTCCGAGAGCATACGCTGCGGCTTCCGCCCCCAAAATAATCGACGCCGCGGCCGCCACGGACCCTTCCAGCAGCCGCGCCCTGCGCTT
>JAKACC010000088.1 GCA_021796515.1 archaeon
GGAACAGGTACACCGACTACTGGATGGGTCACATGGCGCTGATACTGGGACATTCGCCCCCGGCAGTGGTAGACGCACTCCGGAGGCAGATTGCGAACGGCACCCACTATGGGATGGGGAGCAAAGCTTCCGTGGAACTCGCCGAGGAGGTGCGGAAGGCGGTCCCCTGCGCTGAGATGATGCGGTTCTGCAACACCGGCGCGGAAGCGACGATGTACCTCGTGAGGCTCGCCAGGGGGTACACCGGTAAGAGGGTGGTCATCAAGATGACGGGGGGATGGCACGGATACAACACCGAGCTGAACAAGGGGGTCCACCGGCCGTTCGACAGGAGCGAAAGCGCGGGGATAATTGAGGAAGAGCAGGCTTACGTGAAGAGCGTCAGGTTCAACGACCTGGCCGCGGCCGAGGAGGCGGTCAGGAAGACCGAGGACGACGTGGCGGTGATTTTCCTTGAGCCTGTCCTCGGCGCTGGCGGCTGCGTCCCAGCTGACAAGGAATACCTGAAGGGGCTGAGGGAGCTGGCTGACAAGACAGAGGCGCTCCTGGCTTTCGACGAGATAATCACTGGATTCAGGGTCTCCCTTGGAGGGGCTCAGGAGTACTACGGGGTCACCCCTGACCTGGCTTCGTTCGGGAAGATCGCGGGGGGAGGGCTCCCTCTGGGCCTTGTCGCCGGGCGGGAGGAGGTAGTGTCCCTGGCGGACCCTACCCGGAAAGAGAAGTTCGTTTCAATAGGAGGCGGGACGTTCTCGGAGAACCCCCTCTCGATGGCCGCGGGACTGGCGACGGTGCGGTATCTCAGGAAACACGAGAATAGCATCTATCCCGCTTTGGGGAGGATGGGGAAGGAGGCGAGGATGGGCGTCGACAAGGAGTTTGCCGACGCGGGGGTCGAGGCCCATACCACAGGGCTGGGCTCGCTCTTCCTCACGCACTTCGGCGGGGAGCCCAGAGACGCAGAGGGGGCCGCCGGGAGGGATAAGAAGACGAAGCTGGGATACGCCCTGTACCTGATGTCCAAGGGGATATTCATCCTCCCCGGCCATCCGGGAGGCATCTCGACGGACCACACCTCGGAGGACATCAAGAGACTGGCGTCCTGCAGCGGGAAGTTCGCCGAAACGATGGCGAGCCAGAAGAAAGCGTGATCCCTGAAAAAATCGGAGGCTTGAGGAAGGCTACCGGACTGCCTTCCCCAATCTCGCGTCGGCTTCCGACCAGTTTACCACGTTCCACCATGCGTCTACGTACTTCGCCTTGTCGTTGAGGTAGTCCAGGTACCAGGAGTGCTCCCAGAGATCGCTCGCTATGATGACGGCTGACTGCGCGATGTGGTTCAGGTTGTGTTTCTCCACCTGCGAGATGATCAGTTGCTCGCTGACCGGCTCGTAGATGAGCATCGCCCAGCCGCTCCCTTCTACGGTCTTCGACGCGTCCGAGAACTGCGCCTTGAACTTGTCGAACCCTCCGAAGTCCTTGGTTATCTGGTCTGCAAGCTTCCCTCCGGGGGCGCCCCCTCCCTTGCCTGCGGGGGCCATGTTAGGCCAGAAGAGAGAGTGCAGGATGTGTCCGTCTGCGTTGAAGCCGTAGTCGCGGAGGATCGCCTTGATGTCGATCTGGGCCTCGCCCTTTCTGGCTTTGTCCAGCTTCTCCATGGCGGCGTTTGCCCCGTTGACATATCCCTGGTGGTGCTTGTCGTGATGCAGGGTCATGATCTGCTTCGAGATGTGAGGCTCGAGCGCCTCGTACGAGTATGGCAGTGGTGGCAGTATGTAGGTCTTCATGGATGGCAACGAATTCTCAGCATGTAAAAACTTGTTGTTAGACTGCGCCCGAGGCTCTCGTCTTCTTCGCCTTCTCCCAGTCGTCCAGGAACCTCTTGAGCCCCGCGTCAGTGAGAGGGTGGTGCATCATCTTCTCCATCACCTCTGGGGGCATGGTAGCGATGTCGGCCCCCACTTTGGCCGCCTCGAGGACGTGCTGGGGGTGCCTTATGCTCCCCACTAGGACCTCCGCCTTCAGCCGATAGTTGTCCCGTATCTTCACAAGGTCTTCGACCAACTCCATCCCTCGCTGTCCTATGTCATCCAGCCTCCCGATAAAGGGGCTGACGAATGAGGCCCCGGCCTTCGCAGCGAGGAGCCCCTGGTTCGCCGAGAAGACGAGCGTCACGTTGACCCTGATTCCCGCGACGCTGAGCGACTTCGTCGCCCTGAGCCCCTCGGGGATCATCGGGACCTTCACCACGACGTTAGGAGCGATGGTCGAAAGTCGCTTCCCTTCGGCGACCATGCCGTCGGAGTCGGTGGCCACCACCTCTGCGCTCACGTCCCCTTTCACCTCCCTGCATATGGCTCTCACAATCTCCTCGAACTCCCCTGGCTCCTTGGCGATCAGCGTCGGGTTCGTGGTGACGCCGTCGACCACCCCCATCTGGTTGAGCTTCTTGATCTGCGCAAGGTTGGCGGTGTCGAGGAATAGCTTCAACGGGGTCCGAGCCTCCCTTTGATAGATAAAGGCTACTCCGGCTTGAGGCCCAACGCCGCCTGTTCTATGTTCGCAGCTGTGAGCCCGTACTTCTTCAGCAGCTCCCCGGCCTCGCCGCTCTCCCCGAACGTATCCATGACGCCTACGCGCTTCATGGGGGCAGGATATTGCTCCCCGAGGACTTCTGCTACCGCCGACCCCATCCCGCCCATTATGTTGTGCTCTTCTGCGGTCACAACCCTGCCGCAGCTCCGGGCGACCTTCGTCAGCGTCTCGGAGTCGATAGGCTTCACGGTGTGTAGGTCGACCACCGCCGCGGACATCCCCTTGGCCTTCAACGACTCCGCAGCTTTCAGCGCTTCCGGGACCATGATCCCGCACGCCACGAGGGCGACGTCGCTCCCCTCCCTGATCACGTTCGCCTTCCCGAAGACGTACTCGAAGCCGGCCTCATAGACCACGGGGGTGGACGCCCTCGGCAGTCGGACGTAGAACGGCCCAGGGATCCGGGATATCGCCTTGACTATCGCCTTGGTGGAGACGGCGTCGCCCGGGACGACCACCTTCATCCTCGGTATCGCCCTCATGATCGCGATGTCTTCGACCTGCTGGTGCGACGCGCCGTCGGGGCCGACTGATATGCCGCCGTGGGAGCAGACAAGCTTGACGTTCAGGTTCGGATAGGCGATGTTGTTCCTGATCTGGTCGACCGATTTGCCTGGGACGAAGATGGCGTAGGTCCCGGCATAGGCGACCTTGCCGGCCAGCGCGAGCCCGGCCGCTATGGAGACAAGGTTCTGCTCGGCTATCCCCACGTTGAAGAACCGTTCAGGGAACTTCGTGGCGAAGACCCCGGACTTCAGCGACCCCGTGGTGTCCGCGCCCACGACCACCACGTCTCTGCTCTCCGCGCCGAGCTCCAAGAGCGCGTCGCCGTAGGCGTCCCTCATGGCCGCTGCCTTGGACAGCATCATTGGCCCCTCCTCGCTTCCTCGGCTTTGTTCCTCAGGACCGATATCGCACTCACGGGGTCGTCCTTGCCATAGACCCCGGCCCCCGCGACGAGGACGTTCCCGCCCCTCCTGACGACCTCCCGGACGTTCTCGGGCTCGACCCCGCCGTCTATCTCGATGTCGGTGCCGAACCCGCCGTCGCTTATCATCTCCTTCGCCCTCTGGATCTTCGGCATCACAGACATGTCCATGGTCTGGCCGCTGAACCCGGGGCTGACCGTCATTACGACCAGGGCGGAGACCTTGTCGAGACGGTCCACGGCCCATCTTGGGACCTCGGTCTCCGGCTTCACCGCGAGCCCCGCCTCCTTCCCCTTCGCCTTCACGGCGCGGTAGAGCTCGTCGAAGCCGGGCCCGTCAAGCACCTCGGCATGAAACGTAAGGAGGTCGGAGCCGGCGTCGAGGAACTTGCCTACGTAGGCTCCAGGGTTGTCGATCATCAGGTGCGTGTCGAACTTCAGGTCTGTGCGCCTGCGGAGCGCCTTCACGGTCCCGGGACCGAAGGTGATGTTGGGAGCGAAGTGGCCGTCTATGACGTCCAGGTGGATCTGGTCGGCCCCGCCACTCACAGATATCTCCACCGCCCTCTCGAGGTCGCCGAGGTCCCAGGCAAGGATCGACGGCGCAATCCTGATGCCGTTCAACCCATCACCCTAGCTCGCTGAGGACGTCCCCTAGCGTGTCCTTGGCCGGGGGGGTCCCGTGGTAGCGGGGAGACCACTCCATGAAAGAAATCCCCTTCCCCTTGACCGTGTGTGCGACTATGACCGTCGGCCTGTTCCTGGTGCTCATGGCCAGGTCGAAGCCGTCCATTATCTGAGGCAGGTCGTAGCCATCCACCTCTATGACATTCCAGTTGAAGGCCCTCCACTTCGCGGCCAGGGGCTCGAGGGGCATGACCTGCTCCGTCAGCCCGTCCTGCTGGATGCCGTTCCTGTCTATGATGGCTGTCAGGTTGTCCAGCCGGAACTTCGAAGCAGACATCGCCGCCTCCCAGACCTGCCCT
>JAKACC010000089.1 GCA_021796515.1 archaeon
CAGAACGAATCCGTATGGAGCGCGCCTGGGCTCTGGCACCTGCCGAAATCGATTGTGGCCTCGGGTAATTGTGAGAGACACCGAGTGGTCCACTACACGGGTCAAAATGGGGATGGCCGGCCCCTAGCCACGCTTCCTCACCGAGAGGACTACGGCTGCGAGGCCGAACACTATTGCGGCTCCCAGGGCTGTATATGAGACGGCGCTGAGGGTAGAGACCTGAGCGTTCAGGCTGCTGACGGTTGAGGCCGAGGACGACTGGAGCTGGCTGATGGTGGTCATCTCGCCACCGAGTGAAGCGAGTGACAGCTGAGACAGGACAGCCCCCTGGACAGGGACGGTGACGGAAGCGTCGAAGCTGTTGTCAGAGAGGACCGATGTGTCGGTCGCGTTCGAGGCGAGGATGCCGAAGAATTCGTTGTGTACGATGTTGCCGGAGATGGTGGTGTCAGTCACGATCGTGGAACCGTTGATGTTGCCGATCAGGGTTATACCCGTGGTTTTCGGACCGAAGCCTCCGTTACCACTGACCGTATTCCCGATTATCTTGGTCCCCTGTACGACATCCCCGGGGGTGTTGCTGTGAACGATGATGCCCGGGATGAGGTTGTTCAGCACTGTGTTGTAGATCACGCTGTTGTTCATCGCGGAAGTGTGAGGGACGTCCGCCGCTACCACGATGCCGCCAGGTAACCCGTTCACCACGTAGTTGTTGCTGACGACGTTGTCGACGACCCCTTCGCCTGGGTTGTACGCTGCCACGACTATGCCGCACCCGACGGTGTTGCCGATCACGGTGTTGCCGCTGATGACGTTCCCGATGCCTGGGCTCGGCGCCCCGCTCCCGAGACCACCTGGGTTCAGTTGGCCCTCGTCGCTGACGCCTATGCCGCCGTCCGCCACGTTGTTGACCACTGTGTTATCCACCACTGTAGAGTAGGAGGTCCCGCTGAGCTCGATTGCCTTGTTTTCCTCGATGCAGGGCCCTGAGGGAGGGGCAGGTGGTGCAGGGCAGGCGTCAGGGTGAAGGCCGTTGCTGACCACGGCATTGTTCTCGACCGTCACGTCGGAAGCGTCCTGGACGAAGACCCCATGGTTGTTAGCGTGCTCTATGGTGAGCCCCTCTATGACGGTGCCGCTCGCGGCGCTACCCAGGACTTCTATGCCGTAGGTCTGCCCAATCGCGTTGATGACCGTGGTCGAAGGTTGGGAGGTGAGCGATTCGAGCGTCAACTGCCTGGTGATGTTCACCATTTCGTTGTACACCCCGGGCATGGCGATGATCGTTGCATGAGGCGGCGCCACAGCTACGGCGTGGGAAATGGTCGCGTACGGGTTAACCAATGAGCCGTCTCCAGTCGCGTCACTACCAGACGGGCTGACGTAGACCAGCGGAGGCGCCTGCTGGGCCTGAGCGCCTGACGACGCCAAGGGCAGGACCACGACGAACCCAGCGAGGAGAAGCGTGCCAAGAAGGAGAGCCGTCTCGACAGTGTGCATCGTCATTTTCGCCGCTTTGACACGCCTGGTCCAATTAAGGGATAGGTCTCCTTAAAATGGGAAACCTGACCACCCAATAGTCCTGGTTTCGGGTGCGGGTGCACCACACCAGCTGTTCCGACTCGCTGACCATTGATCGTCCGGGTTTAGTCTGGACGATCACTTCCGAGTGTTTTGCATCGAGGTCTTTGCGATGCCTATTTTCGATGACCTCTGACCTTTCTGAAGCGTCCCGCCTCCCTTCTCCTGGCCCACCACTCCGGAGAGGGCTGAACATCTCATTGCCAACGATGTATGGCAGAGGTTGGGTTTCTCTCTTAGCGGCTCCAATGGAGGCTGGCACAGGACCCCCTGCCAGTTACTTATCCTACCCCTGGGAGACAGCCACGGTCTCGGCTCCTCACGGAGTAGACTGCCGTCCTCTTCTCGCCATGAAGAGCACGGCCGAAATAACGAAAACGACTATGACTGTCGCGACCAGAACCGCCACGTAGCTCACCGCGGGCCGGGGGGCAGCAGAGGTCAACGTAGACGAGACTGCCGAAGACGGCATGGTCGTCTGAGAGACCGTTGTGGCAGTGGTCGAGGGTGAGGGCGTTGTCGAGGTAGTTGCAGTGCCGGTCGGTGTCGTTGTGGCGGTGCTGGCTGTTGTCGTCGTGGAGACGGGTACGATTCTCGGGGACCTGATTCGAGTCATGAAAGCCTAGAATGTAGCCGCCGGTACTTCTGAAGGGTTCCTTGGTCGGAAATTCACTCGGCTTTCCTATTTCCGCCTACACATTCAATCTTCAGGTCCTTTGCCTGTTCGAACTCGACGGTGCTGCCTGTTACGAGCGTGCACTTGTGCAGGAGTGCAGTCGAGACTGCGAAGGCATCGGCAAGCGAGAGGGCGTTTCCGGCTTTGGCAGCAGCCTTCTTCCATAGTGGAGAATTGTGAATCACAGGTATCGTCCTCACTCCGAAGCACAGCAGATTCCTCTCCTTCTCCTCAGCTACGCTTCCACTCCTTCTCCGCAGAATGTGGTGTAATTCAGTGAGGCTGATGATGTTCAGGTAGCCCCTTACCTTCTGTTCTGAGACACTCTCCAGATAGGCTCCGACTTCCCCCGATTCTGTTTCCCCAGATACAGGACTAGCAGGGTTTGAGTGTCGAATACAATACTGCGCAAGCGCTACTTCGCTCGTCTTCGCGAGTCCTTCTCTTCGTACATGGACTCCTCCCTCCTGGCTTCGTCCACGATTTCTCCAGACCGCCTCCCCTTGAAAGGGGTCCGTTGGGAGTTGGTTGGTTCCGGAAGTCGTTTCATCTTTCCTTTCTTGGGCCGGTGGGTTCAATTCGTCAGATGGCCCTGGAAGACTCAGGCCCTTGGCAGCCTGGCTTCGAGTTCCGTAACCTTGGCCTGTAGGACTCCCAAGTCCTTGGCGAAATCAAGCCGCTTTTCAATGCCGTCAAACCTGGTGAGAGTCTCGTTCCTGAGCGAATCGATCTTCTCGTCGAGCCGCCTGGCCTCTGAGTGGACGGCCTTGAACTCGCCCCCCATCTCTCCCCTGACGCCGTTTAGTTCGCTCCTGAGGCCATTTAGTTCGCCCTTGAGGCCATTTAGTTCGCCCTTGAGCCCTTTCAACTCACCCTCTATGGAACTCAACCTAGGAAGAAGAAGCCTTTCTATCCAGCCAGGAACCTTCTCGGCCATCTATGACCTAATAGCTGCGACTCCTATTTAATTCCCCACCCGAGGGAGCCCGAAGCTTCGGGAAACTGGCGCCGAAATCTGCGGCCGTTGGGACTTCCGCCCGTCTCCCCGGCCCGGCTGATAGCATGATTCTGGCTCCTTCGGTCAAACTGAGCTCGTGCTGAGCTCTGCGGGCCCGACGGGAATCGAACCCGTTTAGGGGCCTTCGCTGACCCTCGGGTTAAAAGCCCGATGCTCTGCCTGAGTTCTCTCCACTTTTTGGAACTAAGCTACGGGCCCGCGTCACCCAGCGGGTCAGGCCGTGTATTTTACCCAATCGAGTTATCTCAGAAGTGCCCGGACAAGCGCGATGCTCTTGTCCATCGTCTTGTAGTCTTCATACGGAGTTTCCATTATGATCGGTCTCTCGGCCACCCCCGGATAGCGCAGCAGGGCCCTGATCCCGTTCCTCCCGATCTTCCCTTCCCCGATGTTCTCATGCCTGTCGAGCCTGCTCCCCAGCGGCCCCTTGGAGTCGTTAAGGTGTATGACCTTCAGCTTCTCAAGCCCCACTATCTCGTTGAAGAGCTCCATCGTCCCCTCGACCGCTTCCTCGTTCCGAAGGTCGAACCCCGCAGCGAACAGATGGCAGGAGTCAAGGCATACCCCGACCCGCGAGCGCTCCGTCGTCTTGTACAGTATCTCCCTGATCTCCTCGAACCTGGCTCCCACGCAGTTCTTCTGTCCCGCCATATTCTCCAAGAGGATCTCAGTCTTCCCGTCGCTCCCGGCGAGCGCTTCGTCACACGCAAACGCGATGTTGGCCACCCCGACGGCGGCCCCTTTCCCCAGATGGCTTCCGAGGTGGACGACCAGATAGTCTATCCCGAGGGCGTCGCATCGCTTCACCTCTTCTCCCAGGGTGAACCTGCTGATCTTCATGGTCGACCTTTCGGATGAAGCCAGATTCGGGAGGTAGGGCATGTGGTCCACCACCTGGCCGAAGGCAGACTCCTTCCGTTTCTGCCGGAAGGCTGCGACCGTCTCATCCGGGATGGGCTTGAACTTCCACTGGTTGGGGTTCCTGGTGAATATCTGGAAGGTCGTCGCCCCTATCTCGGCGGCTCTGTCGAAGGCAAGGTCGAGGGAGCCGGCTGCTGAGATGTGGAGGCCTACCATCGGCTCTTTCGTCAAAGAACATCAAAAGAGGCAGAGTGTGGGTTTATGAACCCACGCTCTTGCTTTGGTTTTCGGGCTCAGCGCTTCTTGGGTTT